>JAIBAS010000493.1 GCA_019695075.1 Promineifilum sp.
GCCGCTGGGCGTCAGGCCCTCCGGCAGCGGTTCGCGCCCGCTGGTGACGCGCAGCAGCGTCACGTCCGATTCCACCGCGTCGGCGATGGTCAGCGCCGGCTCCAGCGCGCGCTCAGCCAGCGGCGAACCATCCAGCGGCACAAGCACCTTGCGGTTCTGGAAGGCGGGCACGCCAACATGGGCGCGGATGATGATGGTGGCACAAGAGGCGTGGTGGAGCACCTTCTCGGCGACACTGCCATAGACCCAACGGCTGCTGCCGGTGCGGCCGTGGCTGCACATGACAATCAGGTCCACACCATTGGTCTCGGCGTATTGGACAATAGCGTTGGCCGCGGAACCGGCCGCGGCGTGGGCCTCAACGGCCACCTGCCCCGGCTTGAGCGAGGTCACGACGGTGTTCAGGTACGCCTGGGCCTCGTCGATGCCCATGCGCATCAGCTCGTCGTAGAGCAGCGGGTCGGCGGCCACCAGCGCCACCGGGCCAACGACGCGCAGCAAGATGAGCTTCACCGGTTGGCCGCCCGCGCGCGCGGCCATCGCCTCGGCAATCCTCAGCGCCGGCGCGAGAGCGTTCTCGGCCAGTTCCGAGCCATCCAGGGAAACCAGAATCTTCCGAAAGGGAACCATGACTCTACCTCCTTGCCGGCGGCTAATCGCGTTGGTCGATCGCTTCGGGCTGTTGCATGGCGAAGTAATTCAGGAAGTCGGTCACAGTAATGATACCTACAAGCCCCTCATTGTCCACGACAGGCAGCGCGCCGAATTTGTAGGTGCTCAGCATATTGGCGGCCTGATAGGCGGGCATGTCCGGAGCCACGGTCATTGGGTCGGGAGTCATGCAGCTTTCGGCGGTGATCGTGTCCAGAATCTCCTCGTCTTGCCAGCGGCCGTGCATGATCAGCGGCGAATTCATCACCAGACGCACGTCGCGATCGGTGATGATGCCGACGAGCTTGCCGTCCTGCATGACCGGCAATTGGCGGCAAGCCTGGGCCTTCATCACTTCGATGACCTGTCGCAGGGTCGTCTGCGGGGTCACCGTGTCGGGAATAGGGGTCATGAGATCGTTTACGCTCAGCATCGTCGGCTCCTTGCGTCCCCTGCGTGGGGTCGCCCTTAGCTTAAGTGTAGTCCATTCGCGCGGCGGCGTGGGGTGGCGAATGTCACCTTTGCGAGATGACATTCATCGGGTTTTTAGCTGCCGGCCAATGAGAAGGGTTGCCTCCCCGCCGGGCAAGGGATACACTGGCGACTACTTTCATAGACCGCAGAGGAGCATTATGGCCAAGACACCCCCCCAACGTCACAAAAAGCAGCAGCAAACACGCGAGACCAACTGGCTCGTCGTCGCCGGTCTGATCGTCGTCAGCCTGGTGATCTTCGGCGGGCTGCTCTTCCTGGCCCTGCGGCCGACCGAGTCGCAGACCGTGCAGACGCTGGCCGAATTCTGCGAAAGCAACCCCCAGAATTGCGCCGCGATGGGCGAGACCGATACCCCAGTGACAATGGTCGAGGTCTCCGACTTCGGCTGTAGCCACTGCACCGCCTTCCACAACACCACCGCCGAAGACCTCAAGGCGGAGTTCGTCGACGACGGCACGATGCGCTGGGTGGCGCTGCCCTACGCGCTGAGCGCCACGACCGTGCCGGCCGCCGGCGCGGCCCTGTGCGCGGGCGAACAGGACAACTACTTCGGCTTCGCCAACGCCCTGTTCGCCATCGAATCGCTCGATGTTCGCCTGACGGCAGCCGGCTTTGAGCAGGCGGCCGAGAGCATTGGCCTGGACATGGACGCCTTCCGCAGCTGCATGGACGACGGCCGCAACCTCGACCTCGTCAACACCAATCGCGACATGGCGCGCACCAACCGCGTCAGCGGCACGCCGACCTTCTTCCTCAACGACGTGACCCTGACCGGCGAGCAGCCGCTGTCGGCCTTTGCCGAGACGATCAACTCGCTGCTGGCGGCGCAATAGCCGCGTGGCGAAGGGAGCCTGTTTCGATGCCGGATAGATGGCAAGCGCGACTCATCCAACTCCTGGCCGTGCCCGGACTGCTGGTGGCCGGCTACTTGCTGCTCTACCATAACGGCGCCCTGGTGTCGGCCTGCAAGGTCGGCGGCTGGGAGGATTGCGGCCTGGTCAGCGGCCCCGGCGCGCGCTATGCCTCCATCGGCCCCATCCCCGTGGCCCTGATCGGCTTCGCCGGCTACACGACCATCTTCTTGGCCACGTGGCTGGCCGACTGGCTGCCGCCGGTGCGGCGCTATTTGCCGGAGTTGCTGCTCGGTCTCACCGGCCTGGCCTTTGTCTTTACGCTCGGCCTGACCGCGCTGGAGGTTTTCGTCATCCACGCCGTCTGCCGCTTCTGTCTCATCTCCGCCGCAATCGTCACCGTCATGTTCGTCCTAGCGATCGCCTATCTGCGCGCGGCCAACCGCGCCGGCAACGCGCTAGACGCCCACGAGGCAGGCAACCACAAACGCAAGCGACTGGATGTCGCCTAAGCTCAACCAAGAGGCTCTCCGTGTTCAAACATCTCCTCGTCCCCCTCGACGGCTCCGGGTTCGCCGAGGCGGCGTTGCCCTATGCCCTGGAACTGGCCGCCCAATTCGATAGCGACATCACCCTGCTGCGCGTCATCGCCCCGCCCCGGCTGGGCGAGGGCGCGCTGACGCCGGATTCAGCCGACTTCACCATCCGCGTGCGCGACGACCTCTACAAGGAGGCCATCGAGTATTTGCAGTTCCAGAAGGGGTCGCTGCGCAGCCAACACTATCGCGCCCACTACCAGGTGGTCGAAGCGGAGGACGTCGCCACGGAGATCATCAATACCGTGCGCGGCGTTGGCGCGGATACGGTGGTGATGTGTACCCACGGCCGCGGCGGGCTGAGCCGCTGGCTGTTCGGCAGCGTGGCCACGCGCGTGCTCCAGTCAGCGCCGGTGCCGGTGCTGATCGTCCGGCCGCAGAGCGCGACCACGGCGGCTTAGTCGCCCTGCACAGCGCTGTGCCCCTGCTGGGACACGGCCTTGATTTCCTGAATGAGCCGGTAGGAGTCGATGTACTTGAGGAGGTAGCTGCTGGCGCCGGCCTGCTGCAACAGCAGGCGTTCCACCTCGTCGGCATAGGGGGCCAGAATAATCACCGCCGCCGAGCAGCGCGCCATCTTCTGCACCATCGTCAGTGTGGCGAAAAGCTCCTCGTCGGAACCGCTGTGGAGGCCCAGCAAGACGACATCGGGCGCGCGGCAGTCGCCGCCGAAGTAGGGCATCGCCGCGGCCGGTTCCGGGACAGCGGCCAGCACCTCCAGATCGGGCGTCGCGCTCAGCCGCTTGCGCAGCGCGCGCCGCACAGCGGTGTGCTTCTCCACGATCAGGATGCTGGTTGTCGGCGTGCTCTGCGGCCTTATCATCTTGCCTGTCTCAAGAGGTGTGCCCAACATGGCCGGCGCCTCCTCTGGCTGACGCGGCAGCCTGGTCGCCCGCGCTGTCGCCGCGGCGATGGGCCTGATCGCGCGTCATTGTTGCCAGTATAGCCACTGGCAGGCAGCCAACTCAATGACGAAAGTCACCCATCCGGGCGACATCTATCACATACTGGCGGAGGCGTGGGGTTCGCGGGGGAGGTCGAGGATCACGGTCGTACCCGCGCCGGGGCTGGAGCGGATGTCGAACAGGCCGCCGAGGCTCTCGGCGCGAGATTGCATGTTGGCCAGGCCGTGCCCCAGCCGCAGGTTCTGATTTTGCGTATCGAAGCCCTGGCCATCGTCCTGCACCTTCAGAATCACCCGGTTGGCGTTCAGGTGCAGGCTGACGTTGACCCGCTTGGCCCGCGCGTGGCGGGCGATGTTGGCCAGCGCCTCCTGTGTGGTCAGGAAGATGGCCCGGCCGAGCGGCAAGGGCAGGTCGTCGAGCCGCTCCGGCATGCTCATCGACACAGGCACCATCGTGTTGGCCTGGAACTCGCGCGCCAACTGGGCCATGCCCTGCTGCACGTCGCCGGCAAAGCGCCGCGGCCGTAGGTCGAGGATGAAGTTGCGAATGTCGCGGATGGCGTCGTTCAGCCCGCCGATAGCGGCGTCCAGCAGCGTCATGGCCTCGTCGGCCCCCTCCGGTAGCGCCAGGCGCGTCGATTCCAGCGTCAGGCCAACAGCGTAGATAGATTGGATGACGCCATCGTGCAGGTCCATGCCGATGCGCGTGCGCTCCTCCAACACGGCCAGCCGCTCCAACTGCGCGTAGAGGCGCGCGTTCTGGATGGCCACAGCGGCATGGGCGGCCAGCATGCGGATCAGCTCCTCATCGCCGTCGCTAAACGACGGCGCATCGAGCTTGTCGGCCAGGTAGAGGTTGCCGTAGGTCTCGCCCGCGCCGACGATGGGCACGCCCAGGAAGCTGGTCATCACCGGATGGCCGCCGGGGAAGCCGGTGGAGCGCGGGTCGGCGGCGATGTCGTCGACGCGAATCGTCTCCCCACCGTGGATGACCGCGCCCAGCAGCCCGCGGCCGTGGGGCCAGTGGGGCACGCGGCGGCCCTCCTCCGGCGACAGGCCGCTGAAGACAAAGCGCTGCACAGCGCCCTGGCTGCCGCTGCGCCACTCGCCAACGGCCAGCGCGGCGTAGCGCGCCCCGACCAGCTCGCGGGCCGAATCGACGATGAGCTGGAGCACCTTGCCCACGTCCAGCTCGCCGGCAATGGCCACGGCCGAACGGGTCAACGTCGCCAACGCCCGGCGGGCGGCGTCGTCGGTCAGTTGTGGCAGGGGGGAATCGGCCATTGCGCTCGCTAGATGTGATCTTGCAGGTGGTGCTTGATGGCGTAGGCCGCTGCTTCGGCGCGGTTGGACACGCCCAGCTTGGACAGAATGCTGCTGACGTAGTTGCGCACCGTGCCCTCGCTCAGGAACAGGTCGGTGGCGATCTCACGGTTGGTCTTGCCGCCGGCGATGAGCAGAAGCACCTGGCGCTCCTGGGCGGTCAGGTCCTGGAAGGCAATGGCCTCTTCCTTCTTAATGGAGCGGCGCACCTCGAAGAAGACGCGCTGGGTCAGCGAGGGGTCGAGCATCGACTCGCCGCGGGCGGCCGCCTCGATGGCGCGGATGACGTCGCCGCCGGCAATCTGCTTGAGCAGGTAGCCGGTCGCCCCGGCGCGGATGGCGGCGAAGAGCAGCTCGTCCTCGGCGAAGGAGGTCAGCATAATGACCTGCGTCTCCGGCAACAGCTCCTTGATCTTCTGGCACGCCTCGATGCCGCTGCCGCCCGCCAGGCGAATGTCCATGAGCACGAGATCGGGCTGGAGTTCGAGAGCCAGGGCCACAGCCTCATCCTCGGTGGACGCCTCGCCGACGACGGTGAACGATGGGTGGCGCTCTAGCAACGCGCGCATACCGAGACGCACAACCTCATGGTCATCGACGAGCATCAGACGCAACATCTGGGTCATATCGTCGCAAGTATAAGCCAAAGACAACAGCCGTACAAAAGACATCGCGGGCATCTATGACTTTTGTCAGCTATTCAGGTGCAATCTGTCACTAACCAGTAACCGGCGGAATCCCTAAAATGGCAAAGGTTGACAACGAGTATTTCGAAGAGGGCCGCCGCCTGACAGAGCTACGGCCAATTCGGTTTTGTTTTAAGGAGATCACCCATGTCGGAACAACTCATGACTCCCCCGGCCGTCACGGACAAGGGCGGCAACGGACACAAACCTATGACCAATAAGAAGTGGGTCTATCTTTTCGGTGAAGTGAAGGATGCCGAGGCTACCGTCGGCGGCCAGTGGGATGGCGTGCGCGCCCTCCTGGGCGGCAAGGGCGCCGGCCTCATGGACATGACCCGCCAGAGCATTCCCGTGCCCCCCGGGTTCACTGTCTCCACGGAAGCCTGCAACGCCTACCTGGCCGAGGGCGGTCAGTTCCCGCCCGGAATGTGGGAGCAGGAATTGGCCGCTGTGAAGGAGATCGAGAAGTTGACCGGCAAGACCTTCGGCGGGACCGAGAACCCGCTGCTCGTCTCCTGCCGCTCCGGCGCCAAGTTCTCCATGCCCGGCATGATGGACACCGTCCTCAACATCGGCCTCAACGACGAGATCGCCGAGACGATGGCCCGCCTGACCAACGACCGCCGCTTCGTCTTTGACCTCTATCGCCGCCTCATCCAGATGTTCGGCAGCGTGGTTATGAGCGTGCCGGACGAGGCCTTCGAGGCTGTCATCACCTCCCGCCGCGAACTGGCCGGCGTCAAGACCGACGCCGAGCTGAAGGCGCAGGACTGGGAAGTGGTCACCCGCCGCTTCAAGGAAATCTATCGCACCTTCACGCGCAGCGACTTCCCGACCGACCCGTATGAGCAGCTACGGCTGGCCACGGAAGCGGTCTTCAAGTCGTGGAACGGCCGCCGGGCCATCGATTACCGCAACGCCGCCGGCATCGCCCACGACCTGGGCACGGCCGTCAATATCCAGACGATGGTCTACGGTAACATCGGCAACAACTCGGCCACCGGCGTGGCCATGTCCCGCGACGCCTCCACCGGCGAGAAGGAACCGGAAGGCGACTTCCTCGTCAATGCCCAGGGCGAAGACGTTGTCGCCGGTATCCGCGCCACCCAGCCGCTGCAAGAACTGAAGGACATCATGCCCAAGGCGTACCAGGAGTTCCTGGACATCGCCGCCAAACTGGAGAAGCACTACCGCAACATGCAGGACATGGAGTTCACCATCGAGAATGGCAAGCTCTGGCTCCTGCAGACCCGCGACGGCAAGCGCACCGCCCAGGCGGAAGTGAAGATCGCCGTCGATATGGTTGAAGAAGGCCTCATCACCAAGGAAGAGGCCGTCTGGCGCGTCAAGCCGGCGCAGGTGGACTTCTTCCTGCACCCGCAGCTGGACAGCGAAGCGCTGAAGACCTCCAAGAAGATCGCCACCGGTCTGAACGTCTCCCCCGGCGCGGCCGTCGGTGTCATCGCCTTCGACGCTGACACCGCCGAGCGTTGGGCCAAGGAAGAGGGCCGCAAGGTCATCATGGTCCGCCCGGAGACGAAGCCCGACGATGTCCACGGCATGTTGGCCGCGCAAGGCATCCTCACCAGCCGCGGCGGCCGCACCAGCCACGCCGCTCTCGTCGCCCGCCAGTTCGGCAAGCCGGCCGTCGTCGGCGTCGTGGAACTGGAGATCGACCTCGACCTGCGTCAGATGACCATCGGCGAGCTTGTCATTAAGGAAGGCGACTGGATTTCGCTCGACGGCACGCTGGGCAACGTCTACACGGGCCAGATTCCGACCGTCGTGCCGGACATCAAGAACCCGTACCTGATCAAGCTGCTCGGCTGGGCGGACGAAATCCGCCGGCTGGGTGTCTGGGCCAACGCCGACTACCCGCGCGACGCGCAACGCGCCCGCGAGTATGGCGCGCAGGGCATCGGCCTCTGCCGCACGGAGCATATGTTCTTCGAGACAGAGCGCCTGCCCATCGTCCAGAACATGATCATGGCCAAGAACGTGACCGAGCGGAACGAAGCCCTCGACAAGCTGCTGCCCCTGCAGCGCGGCGACTTCGATGGCCTCTTCCGGGCGATGGACGGCCAGCCGGTCATCATCCGCCTCATCGACCCGCCTCTGCATGAGTTCTTGCCCTCCTACGAGGAACTGGTGCAGCGTCTGGCCGACCTGAAGGTGCAGTTGCAGCACTTCCACACCCTGAGCGAGATCGACGAAGCGCTGTCGGAAATCCGCGTCAAGCAGGCTTACCTGGAGCGCGTCATCGCCCTGCGCGAGCAGAACCCGATGCTGGGCACGCGCGGCGTCCGCCTGGGCATCATCATCCCCGAACTGACCAAGATGCAGGTGCGGGCTATCTTCGAGGCCGCCTGCCAGTGCCAGAAGGATGGCATCGATGTCCATCCTGAGGTGATGATCCCGCTGACCTTCCACGTCAACGAGCTAAAGGTCCAGCAAACCGCGCTGGAAGCCGTGGCCAAGGAAGTCATGGAAGAGCAAGGCGTCCAGGTGAACTACAAGTTCGGGACGATGATCGAGATCCCGCGCGCGGCCCTGACGGCCGACGAGATCGCCGGCATCGCCCAGTTCTTCTCCTTCGGGACGAACGACCTGACCCAGACGACCTTCGGCATCTCCCGCGATGACGCCGAATCCGGCTTCCTGGTCGAGTACCAGCAGCGCAACATCCTCGAAGAGAACCCCTTCGGCACGCTGGACGTGAATGGCGTCGGCAAGCTGATGCAGATGGGCGTTGAACTGGGCCGCCAGACCCGGCCGGAACTGGAGGTTGGCATCTGCGGTGAGCACGGCGGCGACCCCAAGACCATCGCCTTCTGCCACCAGATCGGCCTTAACTACGTCTCCTGCTCGCCGTTCCGTGTGCCGATCGCCCGCCTGGCGGCCGCCCACGCGGCGCTGGCCGAGAAGAAGAGCAAGTAAGTAGGACAGTATCCAGTAATCAGTAATCAGTAGGTTAGTGGGTCAGTAATCATTCAGACTGAGCACTGACCTACTGAATACTGATCACTGATTACTGCTGTAGGGAACGCTATGACAACGAACATGATCACCATCGACGCCAATGAGGCTACGGCCCTTGTCGCTCACAAAGTGAACGAGGTGATCGCCATCTACCCGATCACGCCGTCTTCGGGCATGGGCGAGTTGGCCGATGCCTATTCGGCCCATGGCGACACCAACATCTGGGGCGCGGTGCCTCTGGTCATCGAAATGCAATCGGAAGGTGGCGCGGCCGGGGCCGTCCACGGTGCGCTGCAAACCGGCGCGCTGACGACGACTTTCACCGCCTCGCAGGGCCTGCTGCTGATGATCCCCAATATGTTCAAGATTGCCGGCGAATTGACGTCGACCACCTTCCACGTGGCCGCGCGCTCCCTCGCCGCGCAGGGCTTGTCCATCTTCGGCGATCACAGCGACGTGATGGCCACGCGCAACACCGGCTTCGCCCTCCTGTGCTCCAACAGGGTGCAGGAAGCGATGGACATGGCGCTGATCGCCCACTCGGCCACGCTGCGCGCCCGTGTACCCTTCATCCACTTTTTCGACGGTTTCCGCACCTCGCACGAGATCAACAAGATCGAGCCAATCGACGAGGCGGTCATGCGCGCCATGATCGACGACGACCTGGTGCGCGCCCACCGCGAGCGCGCCCTGTCGCCCGACAATCCCATCATGCGCGGCACGGCCCAGAACCCCGACGTCTACTTCCAGGCCCGCGAGAGCGCCAACCCCTACTACATGGCCTGCCCCGGCATCGTCCAGCAGACGATGGACAAGTTCGCCGAACTGACCGGGCGGCAGTACCACCTGTTCGACACCATCGGCGCGCCGGACGCGGAGCGCGTCATCGTGCTGATGGGTTCGGGCGCGGAGGCTGTTGAGGAGACAATCGAGTATCTGGCCGCGCGCGGCGAGAAGGTCGGCGCGGTGAAGGTGCGGCTCTACCGGCCGTTCGACACCGCCGCCTTCGTCAACGCCCTGCCGGCAACCGTCAAGTCCATCGCCGTCCTCGACCGCACCAAAGAACCGGGCGGCATCGGCGAGCCGCTCTACCTGGATATCGTTTCGGCCCTGGTGGAGCATGTCGCCGCCGGCGACGCCCCGTTCGCGGTCATGCCGCGCATCATCGGCGGGCGCTACGGCCTGTCGTCGAAGGAATTCACACCGGCAATGGTCAAGGCCGTCTATGACGAGTTGGCCAAGCCGGTCATGAAGAACCACTTCACCGTCGGCATCGACGACGACGTGACCCACCTGAGCCTCGACTTCGACGAGAACTTCTCGACCGAATCCGACGACGTGGTGCGGGCCGTCTTCTTCGGCCTCGGCTCCGACGGCACCGTCGGCGCGAACAAGAACTCCATCAAGATCATCGGCGAGAACACGCCGAACTTCGCTCAGGGCTACTTTGTGCTCGACTCGAAGAAGTCCGGCTCCGTCACCGTCTCGCATCTGCGCTTCGGGCCGCGGCCGTTCCATTCGCCCTACCTGATCAGCCGGGCCAACTTCGTTGCCTGCCATCAGTTTGGCTTCCTGGAGCGCTTCGACATGCTGAAGCTGGCCCAGCCGGGAGCGACGTTCCTGCTGAACAGCCCCTATGGGCCGGAAGAGGTTTGGGGCCACCTGCCGCGCGAGGTGCAACAGGGCATCATCGACAAGGGCCTGCACTTCTTCGTCGTCGATGCCTACGCCGTGGCCGACGAGACCAACATGGGCCGCCGCATCAACACGGTCATGCAGACGTGCTTCTTCGCCCTGATTGAGGGAGCCACGTCCGTGCCGCTGCTGTCGCGCGAGCGGGCCATCGCCGAGATCAAGGAAGCCATCGCCAAGACCTATGGCAAGCGCGGCGAGATCGTCGTCGAGCAGAACTACGCCGCCGTCGATGCGTCCCTGTCGCACCTGTACGAGGTCACCGTCCCCAGCGCCGTCACCAGCACCTTCACCAAGCCGGCCGTTGTGCCCGCCTTTGCGCCCGCGTTCATCCAGAACGTCACCGCGCCAATGATGGCCGGGCTGGGCGACATGCTGCCCGTGAGCGCCCTACCAGTCGATGGCACTTACCCCACCGGCACGACCAAGTGGGAGAAGCGCAACATCGCCACCGAGGTTCCGGAATGGGACCCCGATATCTGCATCCAGTGCGGCAAGTGCGCGCTGGTCTGCCCGCACGGCGTTATCCGGTTGAAGATCTACGATCCCGGTCGCCTTGAGGGCGCGCCGGAGGCGTTCAAGTCCACGCCGGCCCGCTTCAAGGAGTACAAAGACCAGGTCTACAGCCTGCAACCCTCGGTCGAAGACTGCACCGGCTGCTCCCTCTGCTACGAGGTCTGCCCGGTCAAGAACAAGCGCCAGCCGAAGTTCAAGGCCATCAACATGATCGACTACACGCCGGCCGTGCGCGAGACCGAACGGCGGAACTGGGATTTCTTCCAGTCGCTGCCCAACGTCGACCGGACCGAGCTGCCCTTGAACCAGGTGAAGTACAACCAACTGCTGGAGCCGCTGTTCGAGTTCTCCGGCGCGTGCGCCGGCTGCGGCGAGACGCCCTACCTGAAGCTCGTCACCCAGCTTTTCGGCGACCGCATGATCGTCGCCAACGCCACCGGCTGCTCGTCCATCTACGGCGGCAACTTGCCCACGACCCCGTGGGCCAAGAACGCCGAAGGGCGCGGCCCGGCCTGGTCGAACTCGCTGTTTGAAGATAACGCCGAGTTTGGTCTGGGCATGCGCGTGGCCCTCGATCAGCGTCTGGACGCTACGACCAATGCCCTGCGCGCCATGCGTGAGGTCATCGGCGCAGATCTGGCCCAGAGCATCCTCTACAACGACCAGGTCACCGAAGCCGACATCCTGGTGCAGCGGCGCAACGTCCAACTGCTGAAGGAGCGCTTGCAGGCCCTGCTGGCCGACGGCGACCCGAAGCTGGCGGAACTGAAGCCGGCCATGTCGGACTTACTGAGCAAGGCCGACGCCCTGGTCAAGAAGACCGTCTGGATCATCGGCGGCGATGGCTGGGCTTATGACATCGGCTACGGCGGCCTCGACCACGTGCTGGCCTCCGGCCGCAACGTCAACATCCTGGTGCTGGATACGGAGGTCTACTCCAATACCGGCGGCCAGATGTCCAAGTCGACGCCGCGCGGCGCGGTGGCCAAGTTCGCCGCGGCGGGCAAGCCGCTGCCCAAGAAAGACCTCGGCCTACTGGCTATGGCCTACGGCAACGTCTACGTCGCCCGCGTGGCCTTCGGCGCCAACGACCGGCAGACCGTGCAGGCCCTCCTGGAGGCCGAAGCCTACGACGGCCCGTCGCTCATCATCGCCTACAGCCATTGCATCGCCCACGGCTACGACATGAAGTTCGGCCTGGAGCAGCAGACAGCGGCCGTCGATTCCGGCCACTGGATTCTGTACCGCTACAACCCCGAACTGGGCCACGCGCCGGAAGGCGATGGCCAGAATGGCCACAACGGCCACGGGCACAATCCGTTCCAACTAGACTCCAAGGCTCCGACACTGCCGCTGGAGAAATACCTCTACCGCGAAGGTCGCTATCGCATGTTGCAGCAGAGCAACCCCGAAGCGGCCGACCGGCTGCTTAAGTTGGCCAAGGCCGACGTGGCCGAGCGCTGGAAGACCTACCAGAGCTACGCCGCGGCCGGCGTTGCCGAGAAGACGAACGCGTAAGGGAGAAGACCATGGATCTGCGAACAACCTACCTCGGTCTTGAGTTGAAGAACCCGCTGGTGGCCTCGCCCTCGCCGCTGAGCCGCGAACTGGCCAACCTGCGTCGCATGGAAGATGCCGGCGCGGCCGCCGTGGTGCTCTACTCCCTCTTCGAGGAAGAGATCAACCAGGAGAGCCACGCGCTCGATCGCTACCTGAGCGACGGCACGCAGAGCTTTGCCGAGGCCCTGACCTACTTCCCCGAAGCGCCGTCCTACCGCGCCATCGGCCCCGACGCCTACCTGGAGCACATCTTCCGCGCCAAGCAGGCCGTCAGCATCCCCGTCATCGCCAGCCTGAACGGCGTCTCCACCGGTGGGTGGATTCGCTACGCGAAGGAAATGGAAGGCGCGGGCGCGGACGCCCTGGAACTCAACATCTACTACCTGCCCACGCGCCTGGACTTGTCCAGCGCTGAGGTCGAACAAATCTACATCGACCTGATATGCGACGTAAAGGCATCGGTGCGCATCCCCATCGCCGTCAAGCTCAGTCCCTACTTCAGCGCGACGGCCAACATGATGGTTCGCCTCGTCGAGGCGGGAGCCAGCGGCCTGGTGCTCTTCAATCGCTTCTATCAGCCTGACCTGGATTTGGACAATCTCGAAGTGGTGCCCAATCTCCATCTATCCACGTCAGACGAGATGCGCTTGCCGCTGCGCTGGATCGCCATCCTCTATGGCCGCATCCAGGCCGATATGGCCCTGACGACCGGCATCCACACTGGCGAGGACGCCCTGAAGGCCGTCGCCGCCGGCGCAAACGTGGCCATGATGACCTCGGAGATCCTCAAGAACGGCATCGGCCGCTTCGGCGAGGTGCTGCGCGAGATGTCGCTGTGGCTCGAAGAGCGCGAGTACCTCTCGCTCAACGAGCTGCACGGCAGCCTCAGCCAGATCAACGTCGCCGCCCCGGCCGCCTTCGAGCGCGCCAATTACATCCAGATCGTCCGCTCTTACTCGCCGACGTTCCGTTAGTTTGCTGTCGTTGTCACCGGTTCCGACACGGTGTGGTTTGAACGGAAAAGGCCCTGGTTAACCCCAGGGCCTTTTCTGCGCGCGCTCCCTCCGAAGAGGTGGATGACGTGGCGTCAGGCTCCGCCGGCCACGTCGGTGGAAAAAGGCAGCAATACAGAGGCGGGAATGCTAGAAGCGATCCACGTCCGGGGCGTTATAGGCCCACTTGCAGGGAATGCCGGCCAGATTGCAGTCCAGCGCGGCCGTGCAGACACAGGCGCGCACCCGGTAGGGCGCGCCGAACGTGTGTAGGAAGTCGGCCGTCGCATAGACGCGCTGCTCCTGTAGCTCAACATCCAGATGGATGAGTTCGCACTGCTTCTTGCCAACGGTTACCAACTTCTCAATGGCCATATCGTCCTCGGTTGTCAGATTGCGCCGCCCGTAGGGGCGGGTCTGAGTAGGGGCGGGTCTGAGACCCGCCCCTACCGGTAAACGGCCTGGCGGGTGTGCCCTGGGCCTGGGCCAGTCAGATTGCGCCGCCCGTAGGGGCGGGTCTGAGACCCGCCCCTACCCCGTCAGGATACGGCAAACAGGGCCTATTTCTCTAGTGCCGAACGTCACGCGATTACATGACATTCGTCACATGCAGGGGTGATGCTTATCACTGACATTCGCCCCGATCATTCCGTATCATAGGGACAGTCGCCGGCGATCGCCCTGTCGCCCAAGAGGTTGCGCATGATTCAACCAGACCGTGTTGTCCCCACCACCTGCCCCTACTGCGGCGTCGGCTGCCAGATCGACCTGCACGTCAAGGACGGGATGATCTACCGCGTCAACGGCCGCTTCGACAACCAAGTCAACCACGGCAATCTGTGCGTCAAGGGGCGCTTCGGCTTCGACTTCATCCACGCTCCCGACCGGTTGACCACGCCGCTGCTGCGCCGCGACCGC
>JAIBAS010000462.1 GCA_019695075.1 Promineifilum sp.
CGCGCCTGTCCCCGCTGCTGGCGAAGTCGCGCAGGCGCGCCAGCGCCTCCGCCCGCGCCGCCTCGCCGTCGAGATCGACGTTCTGCAGGCTGATGGCGAAATGCTGGAAGTGGACGTGGGCATCGACGAGGCCGGGCACGACGCCCCGCCCGCCGAGGTCGATCCACTCGCCCCCGTCGCGCAGCTCCAACAACTCGTCGCCGCCGACGGCGACGATGCGCCCATCGCGGATGGCCACGGCCGTGGCCATGACGTTGCCGGGGTTCATGGTGTGGATGCGGCCGTTGGTCAGCAGCAGGGTCGCGGTCATAGATTCCTCCCGATGTGGTCAAGTGTGGCTTAGGTCTGGCTCAGGCGTCGGCGGACTGCTCGGCGCGGCCGAGGACGGCGGTCAGCGCCTCGCCCAGCAGCGTCTCCAGGTAGGGCGTCACGCCCCAGTAGGCTTTCATGGCCCTGTACTCGGCGATGAGCGCCGGCGTCGGCGCGGCATGGCTGTTGACGGCGCGGATCATCAGGTTCTTGGGCGTGTGCTCGACGGGGACGAACTCCAGCACCTCGGCGCGATAGCCCATCAGGCGCAGGATGAGAGCGCGGAAGGCGTCGGTCAGGGTGTCGCCCAGCCGCTCGCGCAGGATGCCGTGGCGCAGCACCGGGCGGAACGGCTCCGGCGTCGGCGCGGCGCTCAGTTGGGCTTGCAGGTGATGGTGGCAGCAGGGGGCGCTGAAGATGAGCCGGCTGTTCCAGCCCACGGCCCGCGCCAGCGCCTCGTCGGTGGCCGTGTCGCAGGCGTGAAGGGCCAGGACGATATCGGCCGGCATCTCGGCCCGATAGTCGATGATGCGCGCGGCCTCGAAGGTCAATCCCTCCCAGCCCAGTTGCGTTGCCGTCTGCCGGTGGCGGTCGAGCAGGTGGGCCTTGGTGTCCACGCCGGTCATTTGCGTGGCGATGCCGCGGACGGCGGTCAGGTAGTGGTAGGTGGCGAAGGTCAGCGCGGCACTGCCGCAGCCCAGATCGACGACGCGCAACGGCCCGGCCGCCGGCGGGGCGATTTCCCCCGTCTCCTCGATGAGGCGCAGGAACTCATTGATCTGGCGGAACTTGCGCTGCTGGTCGGCGCGCACGCGGCCGTCGGCCGTCGTCACGCCGAGCGCGGCCAAAAAGGGCGCCGTCGCGCCGTCGGGCAGGATGAGCGGCTTGGCCCGGTCGTGGGCCAGTTCCAGCGGGATCGGCGCGGTCTCGCGCCGCTCGCGGTGAAGGATGGGCCGGCCCTTCTTGCTGAACTGGATACGCAGCGTTTCGCCGGTCATGTGGGCCACGGCGCTACGGAAGGGCAGGGCCAGCAGTTCATCGACCTGCGCGCCGGCTTGCGAGTCATCGAGATTGCGGCGGCGATCCTGCGTGCCGTCGAAGTAGGCGAATTGCAGCCGGCGCGCGCCCTTGACGAGCACCGGCCGGACGCTGACGCGCACCCACGGCGGGGCCGCGCCCGGCCGCGCGCCCTGGAAGACGGCCTCGACGAAGCGCGCCTCGTCGAGGATGGCGGCCCGCAGCAGGGCTTGGGGGTCGTTGTCGGTCATCGGTGACGGCGCTGGGCTTATTCGCCCGGCTATTCGCCCCACTCAAGTTCCTGGTCGCCGATGAGGACGGTGTCGCCCACCTTGACGCCCGCCTCGGTCAGCGCGGCGGTGATGCCCAGCCGCTCCAGCGCCGTCTGGAAGCGCATCAGCGAGTCATCGAACTCGAAGTAGGTCATGGCGACGATACGCTCGATCTCCTTGCCCTTGACGCGCCAGACGCGGCCGTCCTCGCGCTTGATGGTGAAGGCGCGCTCCTCGACCTGTGGGCGGATGACCACCGGCGCGCCCTCGGCCGGCGCGACCCCCGTGCCGGCGCTCACCGGCGCGGCGTCCAGCATGCGCTTAACTTCGTAGAGCATCGGCCGCACGCCCTCGCCCGTGACGGCGGAGATGGCTATGAACGGGTGGCCGGCGGCGGTGATGGCCTCGCGCACCAGCGGCGCCAGCGCCTTCACGTCGGGCAAGTCGATCTTGTTGAGGACGACCAGTTGCGGCTTGCCGGCCAGGTCGGGGTTGTAGAGGGCCAGCTCGTCGTTGATCATGGCGTAGTCTTGCAGCGGGTCAGTGGCCATGCCGTCGAGCAGGTGGATGAGGACGCGCGTGCGCTCGATATGGCGCAGAAAGTCGTGGCCGAGGCCCACGCCGGCCGACGCGCCCTCGATCAGGCCGGGGATGTCGGCCAGCACCATCGTCTCGTAGTCGTCGAGGACGACGACGCCGAGGTTGGGTTGCAGCGTCGTGAAGGGATAGTCGCCGATCTTCGGCCGCGCGGCGCTGACGACCGACAGCAGCGTCGATTTACCCGCGTTGGGCACGCCGACGATGCCCACGTCGGCGATGAGCTTTAGCTCCAGCGTCAGCCACAGCTCCTCGCCCGGCTCGCCGCGCTCGCCCACGCGCGGGGCCTGGTTGCGGCTGTTGGCGAAGTGGATGTTGCCCCGCCCGCCGCGTCCGCCGGCCAGCAACACGACCTCCTGCCCCACCTCGGTCAGGTCGGCCAGAATGTCGCCCGTCTCGGCGTTGCGAATGATCGTGCCCGCGGGCACTTCGATGCGCAGGTCTTCGCCGTTGGCGCCGGTCATGCGCTGCACCGTGCCGTGGACGCCGTTGCCGGCGCGGTAGTGCTTCTGGTGCTGCAAGTGGATCAGGCTGTTGAGATGGGTTGTGGCCACGAAGACGACGTTGCCGCCCCGGCCGCCATCGCCGCCGTCGGGGCCGCCCTGGCGCACGTACTTTTCGCGGCGGAAACTGATCATGCCATCGCCGCCGTCGCCGCTGCGGACGTGGATTTTGGCCTCATCGTAGAACATAGGCTGTCGTTGTTTAGTCTTATTGGTCTTGGCTTTCGCTGTTGAAAAGCTGCTGCAGGGCGCTCAGGCGGGGATCGATCGCCGCCTCGGCGCAGCCGCAGTCGCCCTCGTTGAGGTTCGCGCCGCACTCCTGGCACAGGCCCAGGCAGTCCGGCCGGCAGAGCACCTTGGTCGGCATGCTCAGCAGGCTCAACTCGCGCGCCAGCGGGGCGAGGTCGATCATGCCATCCTCGCCGACGCGGTTCTCGCCCGGCGGGGCGCTCTGGGGTGGATAGAAGAACAGTTCATCGATGCTAAAGCCCAGGGGGACGACCGTTTCCTCCAGGCAACGCACACACTCCAGGACAGCAGCGCTCTCCAGCTGCCCCTGAATGTAGATGCCTTCGGTGGTGCGGGTGGCGGTGATGACGCCCTTGAGCGGGGTCAACGTCAGATCATCGCTCAGCTTGATGCTGGGATAATCGAGTTCGATGTGACGGATCGTCCCGAAGTCGGCCTCCAGCAGAAAACCGAAGTTGAAGCGCAAACGGGACATCTTCATGGTAAACCTTCCAGCTCGGTACGGGATAGAATGGGAGTATACCACACCCGCGCCCGGCTGGCGCGGGTCATCTGGGAGGGTGTTAGCAGTGATTAACCTATCGTCGAAACCGCCGCGGCTGCTGGTCGCCTCGCATAATCGCGGCAAGGTGGCCGAGTACGCCGAACTGCTGGGCGACATGCGCGTGGACTGGCTGACGCTGGACGAGGCCGGCGTGACTGAGGACGTGCCCGAAACCGAGGATACCTTCCGCGGCAACGCCACGCTGAAGGCCACGGCTTACGCCCGGCAGACCGGCCTGCTGACCCTGGCCGACGACTCCGGGCTGGAGGTGGACGCGCTGGGCGGGCAGCCGGGCGTGTGGTCGGCGCGCTATGGCCAGCCGGGTTTCTCGTCGGTCGATCGTTACCGGCTGCTGCTGCGCAATCTGGCCGACGTGCCCTGGGAGCAGCGCACGGCTCGCTTCCATTGCGTCATCGCCCTGGCCGCGCCGGACGGGGAGCTATTGGGCACGGCCGACGGCGTCTGCGAGGGGCTGATTGCCTACGAGCCGGCCGGCGACGGCGGCTTCGGCTATGACCCGGTTTTCCTGCTGCCGGAGCGCGGCCTGACGATGGCCCAACTGCCGGCGGCGGAGAAGAACCGCATCAGCCACCGCGCCCGGGCCACGGTGGCCATCGCCCCGCTACTGCGGCGGCTGCTGGCCGGGGAATGAGCGGGCTGTTTGGGCCAGGAAGGCGGCCGTCAGCGCGGCGACTTCGTCGGGCCGCTCC
>JAIBAS010000527.1 GCA_019695075.1 Promineifilum sp.
CATCAACAACTTCGTGATCGGCCTCGTTCGCAAGCTGGGTTATCACAATCTCGCCGCAGCCCGGCGCATCTTCAACGCCCGCATCGCCGCCCAATTGCCCTATTGACCGACTACTGAAAAGCCCTGCACTGATCGAGCGATTCGTTGGACATCTCCCCGCGCTGCTATACCATTAGCGCTCATGGATATCGAGTTCGAGACCGTTGACGGGATTACTGTCGCCACGCTGTTTGGCGAGCTGGACAGCCGCACCGCGCCCCTTGTGCAGGACAAGCTGCTGGCCCTGCCCCGCCCCCAGGCGCGGGTGCTGCTGGAGATGAGCGGTGTCAACTACATCTCCAGCGCCGGGCTGCGGGCCTTGCTGATGCTCTACCGGCGCATGGCCAACAGCGACGGCCGTGTCGCTCTCGTCGGCCTGACGGAGAGCATCCGCGACGTCATGACCGTCACCGGCTTCCTCGACTTCTTCGCCGCCTATGATACGTTGGCGGAGGGGTTGGCAGCGCTGAGGTAGGGATTAGGGGGTAGGGGCTAGGGGCTAGAGAAGAGCGCTCTTCCCTAGCCCCTAGCCCCTAATCCCTAGCCCCTACCAATCACCCTCAAATTCTGCCGCAACTTAATGATGCTGTCGGCCGGGTGGTAGCCCTTACGCAGGCTGGTGTTGGCGTAGACCAGCGTGCGCGGGCCGATGATGCAGCCAGGATTCAGCACAGCGTTGCAGCCGGTCTGCGCGCCGTCGCCCAGAATGGCCCCGAACTTGGTCAGGCCGGTGTCGTATTCGCGGTCGTCGATGGTCAGCTTGATCGTCGGCCGCTTGCCCGTGGC
Organism: Promineifilum sp.; assembly: GCA_019695075.1. Lineage (GTDB taxonomy): Bacteria > Chloroflexota > Anaerolineae > Promineifilales > Promineifilaceae > Promineifilum. Next base: position 826 of record JAIBAS010000527.1, read on the forward strand.
CGGGTCTTTCTCGCTCAGGATGCCCAGATTACTCAGCTTCGTGCCCGCGCCCAGGTTGACGCCCGCGCCGAGGATGGAGTCGCCGACGTAGGCGAAGTGGGGCGCGTGGGCGTTGGGCAGGAAAAGGGCGTGTTTGGCTTCGCTGGCGTGGCCGAGCACCGCCCCGTCGAGCAGGATGACGTTCTCGCGCACGTAGGCCCCATGGCGCACGACCGCGCCGCGGCCGATGTAGGCCGGGCCGATGATATAGGCCCCCGGCTCCACGATTGCCCCTTCTTCGATGACGATAGCCACGTCACTCAGCCACGCCCCGTCCATCACCGTGCCGTCGATGCGCCGGCCGCCGGCCGTCAGCCGGGCCACGTGTTCCTCCAGGTGCGCCAGCGCCTCCCAGACGTAGGCACAGTCGTCGAAGAAGGCGGCGGTGGTGGGGTGGGAGAGGTCGAAGAGAGATGTGGGGCGCAGGTTGTGGTCGTTCATGGTATTGCTCCTTTATAGACGGATTCTAGCGGAAGAAGTAAGAAAGACATTGTGCATCATGTGCCAACGGCAATCATATGGCCATTGAGGTCAGGGCAACCGCATATAGGTGTGATCGCACCGAAATGGCACGCTGACGGACGCTGATGCCACGCTGATTTCCGCTGCCAGAACACCTCTTTCAGCGAAAATCAGCGTGCCATCATTATATGCGGTTGCCCTACCATTGAGGTTGACAGTAGTACGCCACTGGCGTATAGTATTTCATGCAGTTCATTGAGACTCCCATCTTCACGAAACTGGTGACGGCATTGTTATCCGATGAGGAGTACAGGCATCTGCAAGAAGTGCTGTTGATGCGGCCGGAAGCGGGCGATCTGATTCCAGGCAGCGGTGGGTTGCGAAAGCTCCGTTGGCGCGTCTCTAACAAAGGAAAGCGGGGCGGCTTACGCGCGATCTACTATTGGCATGTTCCTTCAGAGATCTGCTACATGTTATTCGTGTACAAGAAAAACGACCAGACCGATCTTACGCCGCAGCAGCTGCGGAGCCTGCGCAGGGTTGTAGAGGAGTATCTCCAATGAATGACAAGGATTTCGCACAACTACTCGAGAGCGTTAAGCAGGCTGGTGAGATCAAGCGAGGTCTTCGCGAGCCGAGTCGCGTTTTTGAGTACTCCCCCCTAGACATCAAGGCCATCCGCGAGAAACTGGACAAATCTCAGCGCGAGTTTGCGCTGATGATCGGTGTTAGCGTGGGCACATTACAGAACTGGGAACAGGGACGCCGCAAGCCGGTTGGGCCGGCGCGGGCTCTTCTTCGCGTTGCCGAAAGAAGCCCCGAAGCGTTCCAGGAAGCGCTTGAGACTTCATCACATCCCTAACATGCACACATTATAAATGCCTTGACAGGCTGGCCTTGTTAGCAGATAATTAGCAGGATATGCTAATTGAAAGCTAAAGAGGTGTAGCATGATCTTTACATTGCCTACTATCGCGCCTATCAGCGACTTGCGCATTCGCCAGGCGGAAGTCATTGAGCGGGCTAAGGAAGGGCCGGTTGTGCTGGTAGAGCGCGGCAGCAAGCCGGCGCTTGTCGTTGTGTCGCCGGAGCAATGGAACGCCATTGTTGAACAGATAGAATATCTGGAGGATGCAGTTGCCGTCTATAAAAGCAAGTGGGAAGTAGCCACGGGCCAAGATGAGTTTGTAGAACTGACCCCTGAGGTGCTAGCCGAGTGGTTAAGCGATGACTTACAGGGTTAAAGTTTTGAAGAGGGCGCAGGCCCAGGTTGAAGCGCTGCCTGGGCACATGCGCCAGCGCGTGCGACGGACAATCTCTCAACTTGCCGATAACCCAAGGCCTGAGGTTGCTAAGGCGCTCTATGGTGAGCTCAAGGGCTACTACCGTATCCGCATTGATGCCTATCGGATTATTTACACGATCCACGATGAAGTCGTCCTCGTGGAAATTGTGCGCGTAGCCAAGCGGACACCACGAACGTATGACGGATTGCCCTAGACGTTCTGTCACTAGAGGCCTTACCCTCTTACTATCCCTTCCTCTTTCTTCACCCGCACCACCCCCTCGCGCGTAATCTGATAGTTGTCCAGGTCCCGCGCCACATGGGTGTTGGCGAAGACAGCGCGGGCTTCCTGGCGCACTTCGCGCTCAGAGTAGCGGCGTGAGAGGTGGGTCAGGATGAGGTGCTTCACGCCGGCGTCGCGGGCCAGTTGGGCGGCGCGCGTGGCCGTCATGTGGCCGAAGTCGGCGGCCATCTCCGCCTCCTCCTCCAGATAGGTACTCTCCATCACCAGCGCGTCGGCCCCGCGGACGATGTTGATCAGGTTGTCTGTCCGGCCCACGTCGCCGATGTGGACGTACTTCGTGCCGTGGAGCGTTTCGCCCAGCACGTCGTCGGGCTGCACCACGCGGCCGTCGGCCAGCGCCACCGCCTCACCGCGCACCAGCCGCGCCCGCTCCGGCCCGAAGGGCACGCCGAGTTCCCCTGCCCGCTCGGCCAGGAAAGGGCGGTGGGGCTTCTCCGCGAACAGGTAGCCCAGGTTGCCTGGCCCGCGGTGGCTGACCTCGAACGCCGTCAGGCTGAACTTATCGTCGGCGCAGATAACCGTGCCCGGCTCCACGGCGTGCAACTCCACGTCAATGGGCGGCCGGTGGCCGGCGAAGACGACCTTGAACAGCAGGTCATAGACGCGCGTCAGCGTCGCCCGGCTGCCGTAGATGTCGATGTGGTCGAGGTTTTCCCAGCGGGCCAGCGTGCTGACCAGGCCGCCCAGGCCGAGAATGTGGTCGAGGTGGCCGTGGGTCAGCAGCACCGTGTCCAGCCGCTTGAAGCCCAGGCCGCTGCGCAGGATTTGCCGCTGGGTGCCTTCGCCGCAGTCGAGCAGAAAGCGGTAGTGGCGGTGGAGGATGATGTGGCCGGCCAGCCCGCGCGTCGTGGTCGGCGCGGACGAGGACGTGCCCAGGAAAGTGACTTCAAACATTGGCAAACCCCGCGCCGGTGATGGCGATCTCGGCCGGGCCACCCATCTCGCCGGTAATGGCGATGGTCACGGGTAGCCATTGGCGCAGCAGGTCGGCGTTGGTCGTCGTATGCAAGGTCAGGTGGTCGGTCGTGTAGCAGGTCTGGCCGTGGGCCAGGGCCAGCGGTAAGAGCAATTGGTCGGCCAGATGGCGATCGACCATGGCCCCATTGTCTATGAAAGCCAGCGTTTCCGCAACCGCCGCCTCGGCGACGCGCTCCGACGGCAGGCCGGGCCGGCCGAGGCTGCTGAAACCGCCCTGCGGCAGCCACAGGAAGATGCCCGCGCCGGGGCCGTCGCCGTTCTCGCGCCGCGGCTCAATGGCGCTG
>JAIBAS010000568.1 GCA_019695075.1 Promineifilum sp.
GGCGGCCAACGTCTCGCGGTCGAGCAGCACCGGCGCGGCGGCGACCCGGTTGCTCGTAAAGACGCCGGCGGCGGCGCAATCGCGGTCGCTGACCACCAGGACAAGGTCGGGGCGGCCCGATTGCTTGATGCCCGCGGCGACGGCCGCGGCGCGAAAGCCGAGGGGGGTGGTGGGGCTGCCGTCGGAGAGGGAGTGAGCGAAGGGTTGATCCATGGTTGGCCTCAGTTGCGTTTGGACGCCGGACGCTGTTCAGCGCAGACCGGTGTTCGCCAATTGGCTTGTTCTCAAGGGAGGTGATGATAGCACTGACGGGGAAGGCCGGCCAAAGTACGCCCAGCTCAACGGCGGGTGGGCTGGCCAGTCGCGTGACCAGCCCACCCGTCGCGTCTCACGGCGTGGTGCGGATGACTTCCTCCAGCGGCAGACGGCGCGGGCGCGCCGGCGGCGTCTCGGCCGGATAGCCGGCAAAGAGGAAGCCGATGATGTCGAAGCGGGCCGGGTCAAGGCCCAGCAACTCGTAGGCCAGCGGATCGCGCGTCACGCCGGCAGTGCTCCACTTTGTGCCGATGCCCTCTGCCCAGGCGGCCAGTTGGACGTTCTGGGCCGCGCAGCAGGCCGCGGCGTAATCCTCGCGGCGCTGCTGCTGGTCGCCTTCCTGAACGACGACCATGGCGATGATGGCCGGCACGGCCAGGAACATGCGCTCGCTGTCGATGCGCAGTCGTTCGCCGCGTTCGGCCGATTCTGCCGCCGCTTTGGCCGCCTTCAGCTCGCCGAAGCGAGCGGCCAGCCGCCGCTGCGTCTCCGGCCCCAGGATGACGAAGCGCCACGGCTCCGTCAGGCGGTGGTTGGGGGCCCAGATGCCGGCGGCCAGCGCCGCCCGCAACGTCTCCGGCGGGATCAGCTCCGGCCGGAAGCGGGCGATGGTGCGCCGCGTGGTGATCGCCTCGAGAACATCCATGCCTAGCGGCTGCGGAACAGTTCGCGGACGATGATGTTGCGCTGAATCTGGCTGGTGCCCTCGTAGATCTGGTAGATCTTGATATCGCGCATCAACTTCTCGACCGGGTACTCGGACATGAAGCCGTAGCCGCCAAAGACCTGCACGGCGTCGGTGGTGACCTTCATGGCCGCGTCGGCGGCGTAGGCCTTGGCCATGGCGGCGTGGATGGTGTTGCGGTCGCCGTGGTCGTAATCCCACGCCGCCCGGTAGACCAGCATGCGCGCCGCCTCGATCTGCATGGCCATGTCGGCGATCATGTGGCCGATGGCCTGGTGCTGCCAGATGGGCTGGCCCATCGTCATGCGCTCCTTGGCGTACTTGATAGCCTCGTCCAGCGCCCGCCGGGCCACGCCGACCGCGCCGGCGGCCACGCTCGGCCGGCTCTTGTCGAAGACCTTCATCGTCGTGGCGAAACCGGTGCCCTCCTCGCCCAGCCGGTAAGCGACAGGCACGCGCACGTTGTCGAAGATGACCTCGGCCGTATCCGAAGCGTGCTGGCCCATCTTCTCGAACGGCTTGCCGACGCTGATGCCGTCCCAGGCGCGCTCGACGGCGAAGAAGCTCATGCCGGTGTAGCGCTGGCGGCGGTCATCGCGCACAGCCGGGTTGGTGTAGGCTAACACGGAGTAGAAGTTGGCGTTGGTGGCCCCGGTGATGAAGGTCTTGCCGCCGTTGAGGATGTAGTGGTCGCCATCGCGCACGGCCGTCGTCTGGATGCCGGCCACGTCGGAGCCGGCCTCCGGCTCGGTGACGCAGTAGGCCGCCAGTTCGCCCTCGGCCATGCGCCCGCCGTACTCCATCTTCTGCTCTTCCGTTCCGGCGATCATGATCGGCAGCACGCCCAGTCCGTTGACGCCGATGGCCGTGGAGATGCCGGAGCAGCCCCAGGCCAGCTCCTCGGTCACCAGGCACTCCTCGAACAGGCTCAGCCCCAGGCCGCCATAGCGCTCCGGCACGGCCATTGTCGTCAGGCCGAGCTTCTGGGCCTCGCGGACGATGGGCCAGGGGTACTCGTGGGTCTTGTCGTAGTGCTCCGCCTTGGGCGCGATTTCCTTGCGGGCAAAGTCGCGGGCCAGGCGTTGAATTTCGCGGTGCTCATCGCTCAAACTGAAGTTGATCGAGTTGTGGCCATTGGCGCTCATGGTGTGGTCTCCTTTTCACAGGCGTGGTGTCAACGGGATGGGCGCGCTGCGCCGCGCGCAACGCTGCGCGCGCTCTATAACGCATTGCGTTATCTGATCATTCTAGCCGAGGCCTGACAGGGCGTCAAGCGACGTGGCGCGATTCTCCGAATCGCATCGCCGTGGCGCGAAGAACGCGATTCGGGAGAATCGCGCCACGCGCGCCTCACTTGGCGCGGAAGCCGTCCGGCAGTGGGCCGCGGTTGAGCACCCCTTTGCCGACGAGTTGCCCGGTTGCATCGAGGCAGGCGATGACCTCGCGCTTGTTGTCCGGCCGCTGGCCGGGGGCGTGGATCCAGCTGATGTAGCTGTAACCGTGGTCGGCGCTGCCCCAGCCAACAAGGCCGTACTTCTCGGCGTAGAAGTAGGTCTCGACCGGCTGTCCGTCCGGCTTCAGCAGCCAGGCCAGTTCGATGACGTTGCGCAGGACAATGCCGCTGCGGAAGGTGTAGGTCGGGTAATACGCCTGGAAGCGCAGCCAACTGCGTTGGTAGCCGCTGGCGACGACGCCGCAATCGCTCTTGCGGTAGAAGACGACAAACGGGTTGCGCTCGTAGACATCGCCCACATCCCAGAGGCGCGGGCTCCAGGCCGAGCCGGCGACGTCGCCCTCGTAGAGGGTGTAGAACTGGCCATTGCCGGGGCTGGTGTCGGTGCCGCGGAAGATGGTGTCGGCCGTGGCCCATAGCTCCTCCCACTCGGCGCGGACTTCGTCCCCCTTGGTGTGGTAGAAACGGGTGCGCGTCTCCTGGGTCTGGTGGCGGGCCTGTGAGCCACTGCTGTGCTGCACCTCGTAGAGGCGGTGGTCGCCGACCATGAACTGCACCATGTCGTAGGGCGGGGCCAGCGGTTGGCTGAAGATAATGGGCAGATAGAACTGGTAGGGCGGCGCAGACGCTGCGGTCGGCGCGTCCGTCGCCAATTGCTCGGCGCGGACGCCGGCCACGGCCAGCGCCGCCAGCAAGGTAGCGGCTAGGAAGAGAAGATGTCGCATTGGCTATCTCCGCGCGGGCGGCCGGCGGGATGATAACTTGCATCGTTATTCGCCGCCGCCCGGCGCAGTTCTTCAGTGACCATTCATACAGTATAATGCCCCTCACTTCAACAGGAGCAACTCATGAACACTTTGTCCGACCTCAATGCCCTTCGCGCCCAGTTCCCGGCCCTACAGCGCACCGTCGCCGGCCGCCCGGCCGTCTTCCTCGATGGCCCCGGCGGCACGCAATCGCCGGCGCGGGTCATCGACGCCATGAGCGACTACCTGCGCCGCGGCAGCAGCAACCACGGCGGCCACTTCCTGACCAGCCGCGAGAGCGACGCCACAGCCGAGGCGGCGCGCCTGGCCATGCGCGACCTGCTCAACGCCCGCCGCCCGGAAGAGATCATCTTCGGCCAGAACATGACCAGCCTGACCTTCAGCATCAGCCGGGCGCTGGCCCAGACGTGGCAGCCGGGCGATGAGGTCATCGTCACGCGCCTCGACCACGACGCCAACATCTCCCCCTGGCTGCGCGCCGCCGCCGACCGCGGCGCGATGGTGCGCTGGCTCGACTTCCACCCGGCCGACTGCACCCTGGCGTTGGAGGAGTTGCCCGGCTTGCTGAACGAGCGCACGCGCCTGGTGGCCGTCAACTACGCCTCCAACGCCGTGGGCACGATCAGCGACGTCGGCCGGGTTGTCGCCCTGGCCCATGCTGCCGGGGCACTGGCCTACGTCGATGCTGTCCACTACACGCCCCACGACGTGGTCGATGTGCAGGCGCTCGACTGCGATTTCCTCGCCTGTAGCGTCTACAAATTCTTCGGCCCCCACACCGGCGTCCTCTACGGCAAGTACGAGTGGCTCGACCGGCTGGCGGCCTACAAGGTTCGCCCGGCGGCCGACGAGCCACCCGGCAAGTGGGAGACGGGCACGCAGAGCTACGAGAGCCTCAGCGGCGTGGCGGCGGCCGTGGACTACCTGGCCGAGTTGGGCGGGGCCGGCGGTTCGCGGCGCGAGCGGCTGGCGCGTGGCCTGTCGGCCATTAAGGCCCACGAGGCCGCCCTCAGCGAGCACTTCCTGCGCGGGGCCGCGACCGTGCCCGGTCTGCGCGTCTATGGCCTGACGGACATCGAGCGGCTGGCCGAGCGCACGCCGACCTTCGCTGTCGAGCTGGCCGGCCATGCCCCGGCCGAGATCGCCGCCTGGCTGGGGGAGCGTGGTTTCTTCGTCTGGGATGGCCACTACTACGCCATCGCCGTCATGGAGCGGCTGGGCACGCTGGCGCGCGGCGGCCTGGTGCGCATCGGCTTCGTCCACTACAACACCATCGCCGAGATCGACCGCCTGCTGGCCGCCCTGCGCGAACTGGCCGGTTGATTGATGGCCAGATGAGTGCTGATTGACAGCGGCAGCGCGGTATGCCATAATCTGCGACATCATCTCATTGATTGGCGGCCCGGCCGCCGGCTATCTTTAACCTAAGGAGGTGGTGTCTATGAGTAATCGCTTATTTAACTGCACCGTAGCACTGCCTCCTCGTGAGAGCTAGTAGTGCTACGGTGCAAAGCAAAGGCCCTGTGACAACACAGGGCCTTTGTGTTTGTTAGGGCAGTCGGGGGCCGTGCTCTAGACTTCGTCCGTCGGCACGTAGTCCAGCGGCGAATCGGTCGTCGTATAGCTGGCCGCGGGGGAGCCGCCGTTGGTCGGCGCGGGCGGGACATACTCGCCCGACTGCCGTCGCACCCAATCCTCGTACTTCAGCCCGTCGGGCATGGTCGCGTTGGTCAGCGTCCGCGCCGTCGATAGCGCCTTCAGCGAGACGCGCGCGCCGAAGAGGAACGCGCCCGACAGGTTGGCCCCGTGCAGGCGAGCATCGTCCAGGTTCGCGCCGCTCAGGTTGGCCTCGGACAGATTGGCCTTCTCCAGATTGGCCCGGCTCAGGTTAGCCCAGCCCAGATTGGCCCCGATCAGCACGGCGCGCTCCATGTTCGCCTGGCTGAGGTTCGACTCGACCAGGTTGGCCCGCTCCATGTTGACTCCGTTCAGGGCCACGCCCTCGGCCACGACCTTGCTCAGGTTGGCGTCGACCAGCGACGCGCCGCTCAGCGTCGCTCCTTCCAACACCGCGCCGGTCAGATCGGCCTCGTTGAGCGCGGACAGGCTCAGGTCGGCCCCACGCAGGTCGGCCTCCGTCAGGCTGGCCCGCTCCAGATTGGCCCGCGCCAGCACGCCATCGCTCAGGTTGGCCGTGGCCAGGTTGGCGTAGCTCAGGTCGGCATCCTGCACGTCGGCGCGACTGAGGAAAGCGCCGGAGAGGTTGATCCAGCCCAGTTGCGCCCCACGCAAGTTGATGCCGGCCAGGTGGGCGTTCGACAACGTGCCGTCGGTCAGCCAGCCCTGCGCGTCCAATTCCTTGATGGCGCGGGCGGCCAGGCCGGGGTCGCCGCTGGCGACCTCGCGCACGAGCTGCGTCTTGAGCAGTTGTTGCTCGCGGGCCATCTGCGTGTCTTCCTGCGCCCGGCGCTGCTCCTCCAGGTAGGCCAGGAGTTGTCCCTCGCGGCGGGCGGCCAGGCGATCGCTCAATACCACGACCAGGGCCACGCCCAGGAGCGTCAGCCCCAGCCCGCGGGAATACTCGTTCAGCAGAGTACCCGGCTGATAGCCCAGCCAGCCAAAGAACACGGCCAGCACAAGCAGGATAATGGCGATCGCGGTAATATTGAGGCCCTTCGGCTTGGTGCTCATGGTGCGTTACTTCCTGTACATGAATTCAACAGCGGGCGCGCCGGAGACCCAGGCGCGCCCGTCACGTAAACTAGAGATCGGTGGCCGAATCGTCGTAGTCGATGGTGATCAAGCCCTGCTCAATCGCATCGACGACGCTCAGGTCCGTCCGCGGCGTCGCGCCGGCCGGGGAGAGGCGACGGTTGGGGTTTAGCTCGACCGCCTTCTCCACTTCTTCCATCAACAGACGCGGCCACTTCTTGATGGCATCGGCCTGGGCCGCCTGGACGCGCCAGATAAGGTTGCGGTTGTCCTGTTGCAGCTTCTGGATGAGTTCGTCCACCGCGCCCAGTTCCTCGCGCCAGACCTGCTCGCTGCGCCGCGCCCCAGCCCAGCGCTGCTCGTTCTCCAACTCGAACGCCTGCCACTTCTGCGACAGATCCAACTCGAAGTTCTTCAACTTCTCCTGAATCTCCAGCAGGAAGCCGTCCCAGCGCGACTGCATGCGGTTCGACTCGATGCGCAACATCTCCGACGCCTCGCGCTTCTGCTGCTCCAGCTGCTTCTGCCAGTGGGCGAAGTTCTGGACGGCCATGCGCGCCTCTTTGTACTGGTTGCTCAGCGTCAGCCATTGCTGCGTGAAGCGCTCGATGGTGTCCTTATGCTCATCCAGCGTCGCCTGCCAGGCGTCGACCTGCCGGCTCGTCTCGACACGGTTACGCTGGCTCTCGTCGGCCAGCGTGGCCAACGTTTCGCGCATCTCGCTCTGGTCGCCGGTCAACGCTTGCAGGCTGGCCTCGGCCTTGAGGATGCTGTTGTTCAGCACGGTCACGCGCTCCGTCAGCGGCCCGACGCGCCGGCTGACCTCGGTCAGGATGGGCTTCCAGTTGTCGTTGAAGTCCTGGGCGCTACGCCGCGTCTCCTCCACCACTCGCTCGACATCCGACATGCGCGCCAGCAGCTTCAGGGAGCTTTCGCGCGCCTCCTCCAGCGAGGTGGTGACGGGGGCAAAACGCCCTTCCTGCGTGCTGATCAGATTGGCCAGGCGCACATCTTCAGCCTGCCGCAACTCCAGCTCCTGCTCAACACGGTCGAAGAGGGCCATCAGTTCGCGCGTGTTGCCCAGCTTGATGACAGTGTCCTCAAGTTGGCCGACACGGGCGGTCATCGTCTCGAAGCCGGCCAATTGGGTATGCACGGACGCCAACCGGGTGTCCAGCGCGGACTCTGAATCGGCCACAAGCGCGGAGAGGCGATCGTCAAGCTCAGCCGTGTGTTGCTCCAACTGCTCGTATTGGGCGCTAAGGAGCACGATCTCCGGCGAAGTCTCCGGTGTGCGATTGACCAGGGCCGCGTAGTTCGACTGCGTCTCGGCGGCCAGGGCCGCGATTTGGTCGTGCGACTGGGCCAACGCCTGGGCCTGCTCGTCCTGGCGGCCGACCATCGATTCCAACTGCTGCCGCCAGGCGGTCTCGACCACGGCCGTGCGCGTCTCGAACTGCTCCGCCTGGGCGTCCAACGTCTCCTGCACACGGTCGGCCAGGGCGGCGTAGTTCGACTGCGCCTCGGCGGCCAGGGTGGCGATCTGTTCGCGCGACTGGGCCGACAGTTGGCCCACGCTCTCTTGCAGCGCGGCGAACTGTTGGTTCACGCGGGCCAGCGCCTGGGCCTGTTCATCCTGACGGCCGACCACTGACTCCCACTGCTCTGGTGAACGGCTGGTCATCTCGTCCAACTGCTGCCGCCAGGTGGTCTCGACCACGGCCGTGCGCGTCTCGAACTGCTCGGCCTGGGCATCGAGGTACTCCTGCACGCGGTTGGCCAGAGCGGCGTAATTCGATTGCCCCTCGGCAGCCAGGGTCGCCGTCCGTTCGCGCAACTGCGCCGACAGCGCGCCAAGGCTCTCTTGCAGCGTGGCGAATTGCTCGTTCACGCGGGCCAGGGCCTGGGCCTGCTCTTCCTGCCGGCCGACGACCGGCTCCAACCGCTCCTGGAAACGCAGTTGCGACGGCAAGGACTCCTGCACGGCCTGCAACTGGAGCACCAGATGGTCATCCGCCGCGCGCAGTGTGGTCAGTTCGGCCAGCACGCGGCTCTCGGCCGTGGCCTGCTCGCCCTGCCAGCGCTGCTGCGCGTCCAGCACCGCCCGACCGACTTCCTCGGCCAGCCGGGCACGCTCTTCGTCCGGGTTGGGCTGGCGCGCCACCTGGGTGCTGAGGTTCGACAGATGCCACTCCAGGTCTTGCAGCCGCTGCTCCTGGGTGGCCGTCTTGGGGTCTTCCTCCGGCACGCGCTCCAGCCGCTCGGCCACAGTGGCGATGTGATACTCCAGCTCCTGGATCTTGCGGTCCCGCTCAGCCAGATCGCGCCCCTGCTGGGCCAGCCGCTGCTCCAGTTCGGTCAGCTTGCGGCCGGACTTGCGGCGCTCCTCATCCATCCACTTTAGTTGGTTGCGCAGTTCACCTATTTCGCGGGTCTGTGCTGAATTCGAACTGAGCGTCATCGGAAGAACTCCTTGGGCATCACTGTCGTGCGGCCGCCAAACCGGTAGGATTAAGCGCTGGTATGCCCGCGCCATTGGACTCAACCGCGAGTCCGTCACGCGGGCACGCTGATCACAAGCAGCGCCGGCCAAAGAGGCCAGGCGGCTTTTTGGTCACTGGAATAGTGCCATAGCCGGCCACTCAGGAACATGAAATGTACGTGAAATGTGGGGGGACGTGGTCATAAAGGCCACGTGAAATCAAAAGGCGACCGAGAGCCAGGAATCAGCCGAGGCTTCAATCCGAAGCTTCAATGACGAAGGGCAGGCGAATGAGGCGGTGGTCGTTGCTGGTCAGCAGAGGATCGACGCCCAGAGCGTCGAAGCTGCCCGCCTCGCCCTGGTCGGCATAGAGCACCAGGACGACAGCGGCATCCTCCGGCGCGGGGTCGAGGGCGACGACGACATCACGGTTCACGCCGGCGGGCACGAAGGTGCGGCCGAGCATCTCCGCCGGCCCGCCATCCTCGGCCGCGGCGTGGACCGCCACCCAGGCATCGACCGGCACGACAACCAGATCGACCACGACGCTATCGTCGGCCAGCGGTTGATCATCGACCATGACGATCGCGCCCATGTCCGTGCGGAAGACGGTCGGCAGCGGCATCCGCTCCTGGAAGCGCACAATGGCGTCCTGGGCAACGTTGAACTCGTCGCCGGGGGTTGTGTCGGCGTGCAGGCGGGCATAGAGCTGCGGGGTGACGGCCGATTCGATCAGCTCGACGCGCACGTGCTCATTCAGCCCATCCGCCAGCGCGGCGAAGCCGATGATCAGGCCCGGCTGCCCGTCCTGATCGCTGTAGATGGCCACCCAGCCCGGCCCTTCGCTGATGACGCGGTCGACGGTGATGGCCCCATCGACGAGCGGCTGGTCATAGACGAGAACGTAGGGCGGGTAATGGGCGGCAAAAGCGGCCACGACCGGCTCGCCGTTGACCAGAATGGGCGGGTCGCCCGGCGGGTATTCCAGCACCCCCGCCTCGCCGGTGTCCTCGTGCAGCACGGCGTGGAGCGTCGGCGTGGCGTAGCGCCGGTCGATGCTGACGGCGACGTTCTCGTGCAGACCCTCGTCCAACCGCACCGCGCCCAGCACTGCGCCCGCCTTGCCGTCCTCGTCGGCGTGGATGATCACCCAACTCGGCTCCAGCACCTCTACCCGCGACAGCACGGCGAGGTTGTCCTCGCCGACGGTCTGCTCGGCGGCCTCGACGAGCGGCCGTGGCATCTCCAGGGCGACGGCAAAGGTCGCGCCCGGCTCGCCCGGGTAGGGTTCGTCCGCACCGGGGTACTCGAAGACGCCCTCGTCGCCGGCATCGACATGGAGCCGGGCGTAGAGCGTCTCCGTCGCCAGCGCGGGATCGACGGTGACGCGGACGTTCTCGTGCAAACCGCCGGCCAGCGGTGTCTGGCCGATTGGCTCGCCGGGCGCGCCGTCGTCGTCGCGTAGGACGACCAGCCAGCCGGGGCCGGGCAGGGCCACCTCGGCGGCCACCAGCTCGCCGCTGTCGTCGAGGGATTGGTCGTCCATCTCCACCCGTGGAGCGATGGGCGTGGGCGAGGGGGTGATGGTCGGTTCCGGCGTCGGCGTGGGGGTCAGGGTGACGGTGACGGCCGCCGGCGGCGTGCCGTCCACCGGGTTGTCGTCGCCGCCGAGCAGCGAGCAGCCGACAAGCAGCGGCAGCAGACAGACCGCCAGCAAAGCGGGCCACTGCCAGCATATCCAGTTCACAATCCCACTCTTTCCGCGGCGCACGGTAGGGATTCTAGCCGGTTATCTGTGGGAGGCTAGGGGTGGGCGGGGGGCGCTTATGTGGGGTTGAGAAAGGATGAGGCCGGCGGTCTCGACTTTGGGGGTCACCTTAGTTGGGCGGTGTGCCAGACCACGATTGAGTGGGGATGGTACCAAAATTCGGAAGTGGAATGGGAGAACGCCACTTTTCCCATCTTAGCCATAATAACGATAATAATATATTGACAAACGATAAATCATTTGTTACAGTCTACCTATCCTACTACTGGGTGAGGCATTACTTATGAAAAAAGGGTCAACTCTATTCTTAAAGTTTGTCATTTGTCTTATCGCCATCGCAGTCCTTATATGGCTGATTTGGTTTCCTCAACTTGAAGGAAGGGCTGCTAACTTGGATCTCATCAGTATTTATACCGATCCGCTTATTATCTATACTTATATAGGTTCAATCCCATTTTTTGTGGCGCTATATCAGGCATTTAAGCTTTTAGGCTACGTTGACGGGAATAAGGTTTTCTCTCAATCATCAGTGAACGCTGTGCGGAATATAAAATACTGTGCAATCATATTCAGCGGCTTCATTGTGCTGGGAATACTATACATAAGGTTAGTTGTTAGAGGCGACGACTCAGCAGGTGTGACCGCCTTGGGCATCTTTACTACTTTTGCTTCTGCCGTCATTGCCACTGCTGCGGCTGTTTTTCAAAGACTTCTACAAAGTGCCGTAGACATAAAATCAGAAAACGATTTAACGGTATAAGGTGCAATGATGTCAATAATCATCAATATCGATGTCATGTTGGCCAAGAGAAAAATGAGTGTTACTGAACTGACAGAGAAAGTTGGCATAACCATGGCCAATCTTTCCATCTTGAAAAATGGCAAGGCAAAGGCTGTCCGTTTTTCAACGCTTGAGGCGATTTGTAAAGCATTAGATTGTCAGCCGGGAGATATTCTGGAATATAAAAGTGAGTAGCTTTCTGGCTTCAAAGTGTGCGGCTTCCGGTCAGGAGCGTCGTCTCTGGCCCAGACAGGTCGGCGATGAAGACATCTATAGAACCTACCGAGAACCTACCGTTCCGGTCTAACCATCAAGGCTATCTACCCTCCATCTCCCACCACATCCGCTCCCCATCACTGCTTACCTCCACCGTCCCCCCCTCATCACGCCCAACCGCCGGCGGCAGCAGCCCCGCGCCCAAGGCCGCGCCGCCGCCGGCCGCAACCAGAGTGTAATGACTACCGCCCCGACTCCCCCCAGTAGTCAAACAAAACGAGGAACAACGGCCGCCCAAACAACCGCGGCCGTTGCTCCTCGTTCACTCCCCACCACAGATCGCTAATCGCTCAACACCGGCCCAACGGTAATGGCATCGAGCTTCCTGTCTCCCAGGTTGTCGGCGGCCAAGCCGAGTACGTCCAGCGCGCTGGGCGCGAACCCCTGCCACGCCATCAGCACGTCGCGGTTGTCGCCGCTGACGCCGTCAACGACGAAGGCGTTCTCCATGAGCAGCAGCGCCCCGCCGCGCACGCCCAGCCCGGAGGGGGCCTGCGTCAACGTCGCGCCGCGCACGTCCTCGGCGGCCAGGCCGGGCACGGTGGAACCGTCCAGGTGCATGGCCCACGTCCCGGCCGAGGCCGCGCCATAGACGGCGTTCTCCAGCCGGATCTGGTCTTCGTCGCGCACCGTCACCGTACCGCCGCCCGTCCTGGGCACGGAGCCGGCACCGCTCAGACTGACGACCAGGTCAAAGTCATCGGGATCGGTCGAGGAGAGGGAGATGGCGTCAATCTTCTCGCCGGCGGTTGTCAGGCCGACGTCGGAGCCGTCGAGATACCACTGGAAGACGCCGCTGGTGAAACCGCCCAAGCCGTAGGAGTTGGGCACAAAGCGAATGATGTCCGACGCCGTGACCTTGCCCAGGCCGGCCACGGTTTGCATGCCGCCCAGCGTCAGCAACAGCGTGCCGTTGGGCAGGAACTCGGCCGCCGTCACGTCCTGGGTAATGCCCATGTCGGAGGCATCGAAGACCAGGCTCCAAAACCGTGTACCTGTATGGTCGATTTCCAGGTACAGAAGGTCGCCCTGTTTGTAGGCGTAGCGGCCGCCAAGGCCGTCCACGTCGGAACTGACGTAGAGGCCAATCCGCTCCACCCGGGGCCAGTAGTAGATGGCATCGGGGTCGCCCGTGCCGTTGTCGGCGTCGCTGATACGCAGGGAGTAACAGCCCGAAGGGAAAGCAAAGTCAAAGCTTGAATGGTCGGCGGTTAACACATCTTCGGCGACGACCTCTGTGTTCTCATCGAGCACCGCCACGGCCGCGTGGGCCAGCCCAATGCCAGAGGGAAGACCGAGGCTGATGCGCGTGACTTCGTACGGGTACTGACAGAATGTATAGTGGTCAACGTCGCCGACCGGATCGATTGCCGCGAAGTGCCGGCCGTCAACACCAGGGTGCGACAAATAGTCAGGGTTGTCGTTCGGCTCATCAGCCATGTCGGGGCCAAAGTCGAACGACAACTGATAGCCGCCCTGGTTGGCTGTGCTGCGGGCATAGACCTGATAGGGTCCATAATCCGGCAGAACAACATCCAGGCAGGCGCCGGCATTCGAGCCACAGGTGGTGCTATGGACCACGTAGTTATTTCGGCCGAGCAACGTCAGCCACGGCTGGACGTTGGAGTTGCGCGCCGTCATCGTCGCGCGGAAAACCTGGCCGGTATGGCCGTCGAACTGGTAGCGATCAATATCGTCAGCCGGGGCAATGGTGCCCTCGTAGTCCATAAAGATGCGGCCAGAATACGGGTTCCCATCCAGCCACATCGCCGTATCATACGTCCCATTTGGCTCCAACTCCTGCAACGTGGCGTCGTAATTCATGGTTAGAAGGAACGGCGTGTCAATATCGAGCTTGCCCGGGCAGGGCGTGATGGTGAGCCACCCGCTGGCGTCATTCAGGTGAAGCATTTCAAATTCGATGACGGCGTCGTCGCAACTATCGTCAACGATCAAGCTCCATCCCGTATCGAGTGTCGCCTGCACGCGCAGAGACGAAGCCGGGGCGACTTCGATGCGCGGCCGGATGGTCATTCCCTCCGGGAAATCGAAATCATAAATGACCATGTCGTCGAGGCTGAGGAGATAACCGCGTTCGGTCAGGCCGACACCGGTTCTCTTGAGGACTGGGTCAATAGCAGCCGATGCGCTGCCAGCAAGGAAGAACAGGGCCAACATGGCCAGAAGTGGGACAAGCAGTCTGCGGTTCACGACGTTAGCTCCCCCGGCCCTCCTGGGCCGGCATACTACTGGGGTCGGGCTGTGGGGGTGGCGGCGGGGCTGGCATCCCCCTGGCCACGGGATCAGAACCGGCTCCAAACTTGTCTGAGCGACCTTACCGCTCAGAGGAGATCATCTATGCCTCCTAAGGATCACGGTACTACCGGAACATTACAAAAACAATTAAGATGGCGACTTTTTACCGCTCAACTACCCACCACATCCTCTCCCCATCGCTGCTCACCTCCACCGTCCCCACCTCATCCGTCCGCAGCACCGTCGCGCCAACGGCCGCCGCCCGCGCCAGCATGGCCGGGGCCGGATGGCCGTAGGTGTTGTCCGCGCCGACGGAGATGACGATCACTTGTGGGGCGACGGCGCGCAGGAAGGCCTCGCTGCTGGACGTGTTGGCCCCGTGGTGGCCGGCTTTGAGCACCACCGACGCCAGCGGTTGGCCGCCGGCCAGGAGCGCTGCCTCCGTGCCGCTCTCGGCGTCGCCGGTCAGGAGCACGGAGAGGCGGCCATAGGTCAGCCGGGCGACGATGGAGGCGTCGTTGCGACCGGCGGCCCCATCCGCGCCGCCGGCGCTGAGGATGTCCAGGC
>JAIBAS010000004.1 GCA_019695075.1 Promineifilum sp.
TACAACGACCGGCACTTGACCGAGGAGTTGGCCGAGCAGCACGGGATTGCCCTGTCCAGCCCGACGGTGCGGCGGCTGCGACGGGCGGCGGGGTTGGGCAGCCCGCGCAAGCGGCGGACACCACGCCATCGGCGGCGGCGGGAGCGGTATGCCCAAGCGGGGATGCTCCTGCAGGTTGACGGCAGTCGGCATGATTGGCTGGAAGGGCGCGGGCCGTGGCTGACATTGCACGCGGCCATCGATGATGCCACCAGCGAAGTCGTCTGGGCGGTGTTCCTAGAAGAGGAGGATGCCACCGCCAACCCCTAGACGGCGACGCTGGCCGAACAGCTGGCCGGGCTGGAGCCACGCACCCATCTGGGCCGTCTGCTAGATGAGTTGGGCATCCGCCTTATCGCCGCCCACTCGCCGCAAGCCAAGGGACGGGTCGAACGCCTCTTCCAGACCCTCCAAAACCGCTTGGTCAAGGCCCTGCGCCGCGCTGGTGCCAGCGATACCGCCCAGGCCAATGCCGTCTTGCCTACCTTTCTGCCACCCTTCAACCAGCACTTCAGCCAGCCGGCTGCCCAACCTGGCTCCGCTTATCGTCCCGTCCTCTCCCTGGCCGAGGCCAATGCCCGCATCCACTTCACCTACTGGCGCACCGTCGCCAATGACCACACCATTAACCTCTTCGGCCACGTCCTGTCTCTACCGCCCCTGCCGGCGCGCCTCAACCTGGCCGGTCGCCGTCTCGCCCTCCACCACCGCATGGATGGCCGTCTGGCCGTCGTCTATGGCGACCAGTTCTTGGGCCTCCTCCAGCCCGTCCAGCTTGGCCCGCCCCGCCTGGAGCAGTTCACTCCCGCCCCCCGCACCTGGCCGTCGCCTCTCTGCCCATCCAACTGCCGGCGGCACCCCTTCCTGCAACCCACTCCCCTGGCTCGTCTCCCCCTGCCTATGACCACCCTTGGCGTCGCCAGGGCCGGGCCGCCCTCCACCGCCGCCGGCTTCAATCTACCTCCGAACAGGAACATCCAGAGTAGCTATGGTGTCATTTCCCCTTTTCCCTTAGCGGTGTCATTGTCGCTGAACACCAACAGAGCCGGCCTGCCGGGGCATGGCATCGGCAGTTGACATTCGCCGGCCCTTGGGCCATAATTGTGCCCAACTGAATCGTGAACGACCTTGATCGAGACGAGTACGCCGCAACCGTGCTGTCCAGCGAGTCTGAGCGTGGTGCAAGTCAGACACAGACGAGCGGCCGAACATCCCTCGGGAGTCGCCAGCCGAACGGCGCGAGCCAAGTAGACCTGGCCGGAGTGGTTCTCCGTTAGCTGAACCGCGATCATGATGGTGGTCGGCTGAGTTGCCGGGCGGCAATGCCCGGAAGATGGGTGGTACCGCGAAGCGCCTGCGCCTTCGTCCCATTGGGGATGAGGGCGTTTTTGTTTGGGCCGTAGCGGTGGTCGCACCTGGTCAAGGAGCGAAGAAAGTGCGACCCACTCAAGAAAGTGGGACGCCTGCGAGGGTGTTATGACGGAGTTGCTATACACGACGGACGCTTATGTGTCCGAGTTCGAGGCGACGGTGACCCAGCACGTCGAGGGCGGCGTCGTCCTCGACCGGACAGCGTTCTACCCCGGCGGCGGCGGCCAACCGAGCGACACCGGCACGCTCAGCGCTGGTGGGCAGACGTGGGTGGTCACGGCCGTGAAGAAGGCCGGCGGCGCGCCGGTACACTTCATCGACGGTGAGTTGCCGCCCGTGGGCGCGGCCGTCGTCGGCCGGCTCGACTGGACGCGCCGCTACCAACTGATGCGCACCCACACAGCCATGCACATTCTCTGCGGCGTTGTCTTTCGCGACTACGGCGCGCAGGTGACCGGCGGCAACATGGACCCGCTGCACGGGCGGATGGACTTTGAATTCGAGACGATGCGCCAGGAACTGGTGGCGGCTATCGAGGAGGCGATCAACGCGGAGGTCGCGGCAGCGCGGCCCGTCCGCGTGCGCATCCTGCCGCGCGAGGAAGCCTTTGCCATTCCCGATCTCATTCGCACCAAGATCAACCTTCTGCCGGAGGGTATCACTGAGGTGCGCACGGTCGAACTGGTCGGGCTGGACTTGCAGGCCGATGGCGGTACGCACGTGGCCAACACCCGCGAGGTCGGCCGCATTCGGGTGACGGACTACAAGAGCAAGGGCAAGATTAACAAGCGGATCTATCTGGAAGTTAGGGACTAGAGGATAGGGATTAGGAAGAACGCTCTTCACCAGAAAGCGTTAATCCGCCTGATAACCTCTGAACTTACTCATTCCTAGCACCTAATTCCTAATCCCTAGTCCCTAATCCCTATCTATGCGCTTCATCATCCACGAGCTTCCCTATGAGCGGCCCCGGCTGGCGGGGCAGTTGCGCTATAAGCGCGACGGGCAGCCGACCGGCACGGTCGAGTCGTGGCGGCTGAGCGACGCCGCCGACGGCTATCGCTTCCTGCGCGTCGATCTCGACGCCCGCGAGGGCGAGTCGGGGCGGTCGTGGCTCTACCACGTCACCCTCAACCCGGCCGGGCAGCCGGAGCAGGTCAGGGCGCGCTTCTGGGAAGAGGGCCGCGAGGTCAACCTCGCCGCCGTGCGACAGGATGACGAGTGGCTGGCTGCGCGCCAGGTCGATGGCGTCGCCTACCAGGACGTGGCCCGCGGCGAGGCGTTCTGGTTCCCAGCCGGCAGCGGGCTGGCTCTACTGCGGTCGAGCGCCGGCCAGACGCGCGGCGTGACCCTGCTGACCGATACCTCCGACCCGGCCCGCCTGCTGGCCCTCGTCCAGACCCCGGTGTCCATCGTCCTGGGCGCGACGACGACGGAAACGGTCGGTGATGAGACGCTGCCGGTGCAGTCGCTGTCGGTCGCCTGGGGCCAGAGCCGGCGCACGGTCTGGCTGGACAACGACGCGCGACCGCTGCGCCTTTGGCGCGAAGACGGATTGACGGCTGCGGCCCAGCGCCTGGTGCGCTACGGCGGCTGAGTGAACTCTGATTGCGGAGAAGAACACTATGGGCTTTCGCGACGTTTCGAATAAGGTCGATTTTGTGGCGCTGGAGGGGGGAATCCTCGCCTTCTGGCGCGAGACGGACGCTTTCAACGAACTGCGCCGGCTGCGCGCGGCGACAGAGGCCGAACACGGCACCTTCAGCTTCATCGACGGGCCGATCACGGCCAACAACCCGATGGGCGTCCACCACGCCTGGGGCCGCACCTACAAAGACCTCTACCAGCGCTACCACGCCATGCAGGGCAAGAACCTGCGCTGGCAGAACGGCTTCGATTGCCAGGGCCTGTGGGTGGAGGTCAACGCCGAGAAGGAGTTGGGCTTCACCAACAAGCGCGACATCGAGCGCATGGGCCTGGCCGAATTCGTCAAGTTCTGCAAGGCGCGCGTGCTGAAGTATGCTGCCGTGCAGACGGAGCAGACGATGCGCCTGGGCAACTGGATGGACTGGAACGACCCCGACGAACTCCGCCGGCTGGCCGATCTGCTGCTGGAGAATCCCACGCAGGTCATCACCGTCGCGGGGCCGCGCGGCCCGGTGACCGACACCGTCGAGCAGATCGTCGCCCGGCTGGGCTTGCCGGAACTGGGTGGGTCGTATTTCACGTTCAGCAACGAGAACAACTACCAGATCTGGGGCTTCCTGAAGAAATGCTATGAGAACGGCTGGATCTACAAGGGCAACGACGTCATGCCCTGGTGCGCCCGCTGCGGCACGGCCATCAGCCAGCACGAGATCGTCACCGACGGCTACTTCGACGTGACCCACGACTCCGTCTTCGTGCGCTTTCCGCTGGTCGGCCGGCCGAACGAGGCCCTGCTGGTCTGGACGACGACGCCCTGGACGCTGACCAGCAACGTCGCCGCCGCCGTCGGCCCGGAACTGGACTACGTGCAGGTGCGGGCCGAGGACGGTTGGACGTACTACCTGGCCGAAGGGGCCATGAAGAACTCGCTGGTGGGCAAGAACAACGAGGTCGTCGGCCGGCTGAAGGGCGCCGACCTCATCGGCTGGGGCTACACCGGCCCGTTCGACGATCTGCCGCAGGTGGTCGCCGCCTTCGCCGAGAAGGGTTACAGCCATCGTGTCATCCCCTGGACGGAAGTCGGCGCGGAAGAGGGCACGGGCATCGTCCACATCGCCCCTGGCTGCGGCGCGGAGGACTTCGCCCTGGGGCAGGAGTTCGACCTGCCCGTCGTCGCTCCGCTGGATGAGAACGGCGTCTATCTTGACGGCTTCGACTGGCTGACCGGCCGTGAAGTGCTGAGCAGCCCTACCACGCCCGGTGTGGCTGAGGACATCTTCACCGCCCTGCGCGAGGGCGGCTTCTTCTATCGCAAGCAGAAGTACACCCACCGCTACCCCCACTGCTGGCGCTGCGGCTCGGAGTTGGTCTACCGGCTGGTGGACGAGTGGTTCATCAGCATGGGGCCGGTCTACGACAAGCCGCGCGAACAGCTCACGGCCGAGGAGAAGGCGGCCAGCCTGCGCTATCAGATCATGGATCGCGTCGAGCAGATCAACTGGGTGCCCGGCTTTGGCTATGACCGCGAGATGGACTGGTTGCGCAACATGCATGACTGGATGATCAGCAAGAAGCGCTACTACGGCCTGGCCCTGCCCATCTGGGAGTGCGAGGCGTGCGGTACGTTCACCGTCGTCGGCGACGAGCATGAGCTGCAACAGCGCGCCGTCGAGGGTTGGGAGGTATTCGCGGGCGGTGAGTCCGGCCACCACCACACACCGCACCGGCCCTACATCGACGCGGTCAAGATCGCCTGCCCATCCTGCGGGGCCACAACCAGCCGCATCACCGACGTAGGCAACCCCTGGCTGGACGCCGGCATCGTCGCCTTCAGCACGCTGCACTATCGCACTGACCGCGCCTTCTGGGAGAAGTGGTACCCGGCCGATTGGATCTCGGAGAGCTTCCCCGGCCAGTTCCGCAACTGGTTCTACAGCCTGCTGGCCCAGAGCACAGTGTTGGCTGCGGCGCCGCCCTTTCGCAACTTGTTCGGCTACGCCACGCTGGTGGACGAGGACGGTCGCCCCATGCACAAGTCGTGGGGCAACTCGATCGAGTTCAACGAGGCCGCCGAGCGCATGGGCGCGGACACGATGCGCTGGCTCTATGCCTCGTGCAAGCCGGAGCAGAACCTGCAATATGGCTTTAACCGCGGCGACGAGACCCGGCGGCGCTTCCTCATCCCCCTGTGGAACGTCTACTCATTCCTGGTGACGTATGCCAATGCCGATGGCTGGACGCCGGACACGGGAGAGGATCTCACGCCAAGACGCCAAGAAGGCCAAGACGCCAAGGAAGAAGTTTCAGAACTTTCTTCTCTTCCTTTGCGCCTTCGCCCCTCAGCGCCTTGGCGTGAGCTCCCCCCCGGCGCGACGCAACTAGACCGATGGATCGTCGAACGCCTCAACGAGACGACGCTCGACGTGCGCGCCGCGCTGGATGCCTGGGACGCGGAGCGGGCCGCGGCGGCGCTGGAACTGCTGCTGGACGACCTGTCCAACTGGTACGTTCGCCGCTCGCGCCGCCGCTTCTGGAAGAGCGAAGCCGACGCCGACAAGGCCGCGGCCTACGCCACGCTCTACCACGTGCTCGTCGAGTTCATCAAGCTGCTGGCCCCGTTCCTGCCCTTTGTGACCGAGGCCATGTACCAGAACCTCGTGCGGGCGGTGGATGCCGGCGCACCGCTTAGCGTCCATCATCACTTTTACCCGCAGGCTGACGCGGACGCGCTTGACCACCGGCTGCTGGACAAGATGCGCCTGGTCATCGACGCGGCGGCGCTCGGCCGGTCGGCGCGTGGCTCGGCCGACGTCAAGCTGCGCCAACCGCTGGCCCGGGCGCGCGTCTTCGTCGGCTCAGAGCAACAGCGGGCCGACTTGCAGGAGTTGGCCGCCGTGCTGGCCGAGGAGATCAACGTCAAAACCATCGAGATCGTCTCGGAAGTAGGCGAACTGGTCAGCTACAAGCTGCTGCCCAACAACCGCAGCCTGGGGCCAAAGCTGGGGCCGCTGTTCCCGGCCGTCCGCGCTACCCTGGCGCAACTGGACCCGACCGAGGCGGCCACGCGCCTGCAATCGGGCGCGGGGCTGTCGCTGGTGGTCAACGGCCAGACGGTGGAACTGAACGGCGACGACGTGCTGGTGCAGACGGAATCACGCGGCGGCCTGGCCGTTGCCAGCGGCAAGGGCATCACCGTCGCCGTTGACCCACACCTGACGCCGGAACTGTTGCAGGAAGGCTTCGCCCGCGACCTCGTGCGGGCGGTCAACGCCATGCGCAAGGACGCCGGGCTGGACATCTCCGACCGGATCGAGCTGGCCTACACCGCTGATTGGGACCTGGCGACGGCGCTGGTCAACTTCGCCGACTACATCCGCACCGAGACGTTGGCCACGACCCTAACGCCCGGCGACTGGGACGATGCGCTCTTCCGCCAGCGAGTGACTGTCGGCGACACCCCGGTCGATCTGGCCCTGCGGCGCGTCTGACAGTAAGAATTCAACGTAAAGACGCGAAGGCGCAAAGAAGAAAACTGTCTTCTTCTTTAGCGTCTTCGCGCCTTCGTGTTAAGTCCGGCCGGTCGTGCCGGTGTGCCTTTTCGGACAAGGGTTGCTATCATTGGCGATTATATGCGTCGTTCGCTTGTTTCCATCTTTGCTCTCCTCGGGCTGATTGCCCTGCCAATGTTCATCGCGCGCGCCTGGGCCGAGGACGTGACCGCCAATCAGACGGATGCGCCGCTCATCGTCGCCGAACCGCCATCGGTCTGGCTGCCCGATGAGATCGAAATCGCTGACCTGCCGCAGTGGACCGAAGCCGCCCCGGCGGCCGACACCTGCGCCACGGCGACCTCCCTCGAGTTGTCCTTCGGCCACACCGCCGACGGCAGCGGCACAGTGACCAACCCCTTCACCACCGAGGCAACCGACCCGCTGCTCTCCTGCGCCTACGGCGTGCCGACCAACCCGCGCGGCTACCGCACCGCCTGGCACGTGCTTGTCGCCGGCGATACGGGCATCATCACCCTGACGACGGAAGGCACGAACTACGACACCATTCTGGCGGTCTTCGAGGGCACGTGCGCGGCGCTGACTTCGCTCTCCTGCGCCGACGACACGCTGGGCTTCCAGTCCAAGACATCGATCCGCGTCATCCGCGGTCACACCTACTACATCCTGGTGGCCGACTACCAGTCCGGCGCGCCGGCCACAGCCACATTGCGGTTTTCGGCGGTCATGCACGAGGGCGGGCAGCGCTGGCGACAGGTCAGCAATTTGCCCTTTGGCGGCGTCAGCCGCCACGCCTTCGCCAGCGATGGCGTTGACATGTACGTCATCGGCGGCCAGACGCGCCTCCAGGGCATACCCGAGCTGTCCAACCGGCTGCTGCGCTACAACGCCGAGTCGCGCCAGTGGACGGAACTGGCCGACATGCCCGGCGCCGGCCTGTCGAACACGACCGCCGTCCGGCTGGGCCGGCGCATCTACGTTCCCGGCGGATTTAATGGCAACACCAGCGATTACGCCAACACCCACCTCGTCTATGACCTGACGACCGACTTCTGGGACACGGCCGCGCCCATCCCGACGGCGCTGCTGCCCGGCGGCAAGATGCTTGCCTGGGCCTCGGCTGTCGCCGCGCCGGACGAAACATCCTACTACCTCACCGGTGGCATCACCACGATTCCGCCCTTTCTGCCTAATGCCGTCATCCTCAACAACACCTACCGCTACACGCCCAGCACCAACCAGTGGGAAGCCTTCCGGCCGATGGCTACGGCCCGTTACGCCCACACAGCGGCCTGGGTCAGCGCCGCCAATCGCGGCCTGTGCGTCGTTGGTGGTCTGACGACAGGCGTGGACGTTTCCGGCCAGCCCATCATTGTGCTGCTGACCGCCGGTGAGTGCTATAACCCGGCGACGGGCACGGACTGGCAGCCGACCGGGCCACTCAACTTCCCGCGCTACAACGCCGGCAGCGCCATCGGCCCCGATGGCAACTGGTACGTCTTCGGCGGCCTCGACGCGCAGGGCAATGGCGTGCCCGAAGTAGAAGTCTATGACCCGCTGGCCAACGGCTGGCGCGTCCTCAGTAGCGAGTTTAGCTGGGGTGGCCGGCCCACAGACCCGCCCTTCGACTGGCCGCGCGGCGCGTTCTGGCGCGACAACCTCTACGTCTTCGGCGGCAACACGCCGCGCGAACAGCGCGTCGTCTCCACCGTTGATCGGCTCAACGTTGGCTCAGGCGTGACCTGGCCAACGCACCGCAGCCTCGTGCCCATTGCGCCGAAGATCGGCAGCGACAACTTGCTCTTCTGGGCGACCTACCTGCCACTGAATAGCCCGCTGAGCGGCAACTTCGTCCTCTCCGACCAGTTCTACAACGCCTACTACTTCGAGTGGCCCGCCTTCGGCCGGGCGACCATCCGCCTGGGCAACATCCCCTCGGACAGCAACTTCAACATCGCCGTCTACGACGCTGGTAAGGTCCTCCGCGGCCAGAGCAACCCCGCCATCTACGGCGGCGAGAAGACCGTTCAGGTGACACTGATGCCGGGCACGTACTACGTCGTCGTCCAGCGCATCTTCCCCAAGGACTTGCCCAACAGCGACGACTTCTACAGCCTGGGGGTGTTCACTCCGTGACCTCCTGCTCCCCTGCTCCTCTGCACTCCCGCTCGCGCGGACGGTGGAGCGCGCATTGGAACGACCTATGAGCGTGCGCATCCTCCATTTTGCCGACGCCCACATCGATATCGCCAACTACGGCCGCCATGATCCACAGACGGGCCTGCCGCAGCGCGTCGTCGATTTCCTCGCCGCGCTGGATCAAATCATCGACGCGGCGCTGGCCGAACGGGTTGACCTGGTCATCTTCGCCGGCGACGCCTACAAGGACCGCAACCCGCAGCCAACCTTCCAGCGCGCCTGGGGCGAGCGCATGATGCGCCTATCGCGGGCGGGCATCGCCACGCTGCTGCTGGTCGGCAATCATGACATTGCCCCGGCCGAGAATCGCGCCCACACCTTGCAGGAGTTCGCCACGTTGTCGGTGCCCCACGTTTTCGTGGCCGACAAGCTGAAGTTATGGACGCCGGCCGAGCTGGGCGTGCCGGTGCAGGTGTTGGCCCTGCCCTGGGTCACGCGCAGCCGCTTCCTGGCCCGCTACGATATGACCGGCAAGACGCTCGACGAGATCCATGACGCCATCCTCGACCGCATCCACGAGGCGCTGACCTCCACGCTGGAGGGCGAAGTCGATCCGTCGCTGCCGCTCATCCTGACCGCCCACGCCAGTGTCCACGGGGCGCGCCTGAGCAGCGAGCGCAACATCATGCTCGGCCACGACCTGACGCTCAGCGAAGGGCTGGTCAGCGACCCGCGCTTCGACTACGTCGCCCTGGGCCACATCCACAAGCATCAGGTGCTCAACGAGCAGCCGCCGGTGGTCTACTCCGGCTCCATCGAGCGCATCGACTTCGGCGAGGCGGGCGAGGCGAAGGGCTACGTCCTGGCCGAGGTGTCACGCGGGCACACCCGGTGGCGTTTTATGCCTCTGGAAACGCGCCGCTTCGTCGATTTGTTCGTCTCTGCCAAAAATGCCGACACCTTCATGGACGACATCATGGCCCAACTGCCGGAGGCCGAGCGCGTGGCCGGGGCCATCTGCCGCGTGCAGATCGAATTCGCCCAGGAGCATGAGGCGCTGCTAGACGAGAAGCTCATTCGCGACCATTTCGCCGAGGCCTTCGACCTGCGCCTGCTGAAGCACCGCCTCGGTTCCGAGAAGAGCCGCCTGCCGTCGGGCCTGGCCATCGAGACGCTCAGCCCCTATGAGTTGCTGGAATTCTACTGGCGCTACAAGGAGCGGCCGGACACGGAGATCGACGCGCTGCTGGCGTTGGCGCGCGACGTACTGACCACGGGCGCTGACGGCAGCAGCGCCATTTGAGCGCCGCGGCGGCCTGCCGCTGCGGCGCAACCTCCTCAGGGCCATGATCCCCCACTACCTCAGCCTGACCAACTTCCTGTCCTACCGCGATACGGCCGCCCTTGACCTGAGCGGCGTCCATCTGGCCTGCATTTCCGGGCTAAACGGCGCGGGCAAGTCGAGCCTGCTGGACGGCATCACCTGGGCGCTTTTCGGCCGTGGACGCTCCGGCGACGACAATGTTGTCAACCGCATCGCCGCCGGCAACGGCAAGGCTGCCGAGGTGACCTTCATCTTCGAGTTGGAGGGGGCCATCTACCGTGTCATCCGCCGCAAGACCGTCGGCAAGACGACGCAGCTGGAATTGCACGTCCGCGGCGAGGAAGGCGGCCAGCCGCGCTGGCGCACGCTGACCCAGTCCGGCGTCCGCGAGACGCAGCGGGCCATCGAAGAACTGCTGCGGATGCAGTACGACATCTTCACCAATGCCAGCTTCCTGCTGCAAGGGCAGGCCGACGAGTTCACCACCAAGACGCCTAACCGGCGCAAGGAAATCCTGGCCGACATCCTCGGCGTCAACCGCTGGGACGCCTACAAGGCGTTGGCCGGCGAGCGACGCAAGGCGGCCGAGAATGAGGAGAAGGTCATCGATCGCCGTCTGGCCGACATCGACGCCGAACTGGCCCAGGAGGGCGAGCGCCGCCGCGAACTGGAGGTGGCCGAGACGTATGAGCAGGCTGTCGCCATCCAGCAGGCGGCTCAGGATACCCTGGTGGCCACTTTGCGCGAGAAGCGCGCCCTCATCGAGCAGCAGCGCCAGCAGTTGGCGCGGATGGTCGCCGAACTGGAGCGGACGCAGGCAGAGGTGCGCCGCCTGGCGGGCGACATCGCCCCGCGCCGCGCTGAACTGGACAGTCAACGCGCCCTGATCGAGCGCGCCCCGGCCATCACCGCCGCCCATGCGGCGTATCAGCAGAGCGCGGCCGAACTGGCGACGTGGCAGAAGCGCGCCGACGAGGCCAATGCCCTGCTGCGTGAGCGCCAGCCGTTCGAGTTGGCCATCGCCAAAGCGCGCACGGCGCTGGAGGAGCGGGTGCAGACCCTCGCCGTCCAGGAGGCAGCCGCGGCCGGCGATTTGGCCGACCGGCAGCGCATCGCCGGCGAATTGACTGAGCACCGCGACCGGCTGGCCGCGGTCGAGGTTGAGTTGACCGCGCTGGGTGAGCAGCAGGTCGCCTGGCAGGCCGCTCGCGACCGCCTGAAGACGGCCGAGGGCGACAGCGCTCTGTGGCAGCTGGAGCATGACCAGTTGGCCGCGCAGGCCGAGGAAGCCGAGCGCGGACGCGCCCAGCGCGAGATGATCGCCGACAGTCACGCCCAGGCCCAGCGGCGGCTCGACGCGGCCCAGGACATCCTGACTACGCTGGCCGCGCACGAGGAACGCCGGATCGACATGGCCAGGGAACGCGCCCAGTTGAATGGCGAGTTGGACGCGCTGCGGCGCGCGGGCGAGGAGCGCAACGAGCGCATCGAACGCCTGCGTGTGGACGAGGCCACCGGCGAGTGCCCTATTTGTGGCCAGCCGCTGACCGAGGAGCATCGCGCGTCGGTGCTTAAGGATTTGGAGGACGAGCGTGAGGCGTCGCGGGCGCGCTACCGGGAGGTGCAGGCGCGGCTGCAAGCGCTGGACAAGGACGAGGCGATGATCAGCGCGGAGACGAAGCGCCGGCCGCAACACGAGAAGGAACGCGATACGCAGCAGCGCAGCCTGGCCAACTACGCCGGCCAGTTGGCCCATATCGACGAGCGCTTGAGCAGCTGGACGAGCAGCCGCGGGCGCGACCGGTTGACGGAACTGGGGGCTTTGCTGGCGTCGACCGACGTGGCCGCCCTACGGGCCGAGGAAGCGCGCTTGCGCCCGGTTGCGGAAGACCTGCGCCAGAAGACCCGCGCGCAGCAATTGCTCATGGCCGACATTCGCGGGTTGGAGACGCGCTGCGAACAACTAGACAAGGCGGCGCAACAGTGGGCACAGACGGGCCGCCCGGCGCTGCTGGCCGCCCGCCGCGACCTGGCGGAGGAGCGCTACGCCGCCGACGCCCAGGCCAGACTGGCCGCGGTCAACGAGCGGCTGGCGGCCGTGGGTTACGACGCCGATGCCCATGCCGCCACGCGCAACCGGCTGGCCGAACAGAGCGCTGCGCCGGAGGAGTACCAGGCCCTGCAACGCGCCGAGGCGACCATCAAGGCGCTGGCCGACGGCCTGGCCGAACTGGAGCGACGGCGCGAGGAGCAGGCGGAGCGCGCGGCCGATCTGGAGGCGCAACACGCGAGCCTGTCGGCGTTGTTGCGCGACGCGCAGACCGGCGTCACCGACCTGCGCGCGGCCGAGGCCGAACTGGCCCGCCTGCGCGACGAGCAGGCCAGAGCTATCCGCGCCACCAGCGCCGCCCGCCAGAAGGTCGAGGTGCTGGCCGACCTGCGCCGCGTGCAGAAAGACATGCGTGCCGAGCGGCAGGCCGTTGGTGGCCGGATCGGACTGTTACGCCAGTTGGAGGACGCTTGCGGCCGGAACGGCGTCCAGGCGTTGCTCATTGAGACGGCCCTGCCGGAGATCGAGGAGCACGCCAACGAGCTACTCTATCGCCTCTCCGGCGGCGAGATGCGCGTTCGCTTCGACACGCAGCGCGACCGCAAGTCCGATGGCGGCCAGATCGAGACGTTGGACATCAAAATCTCCGACAACAGCGGCGAGCGCCCCTACGAGAACTACAGCGGCGGCGAGAAGTTTCGCGTCAACTTTGCCATTCGCCTGGCCCTGTCGCAGGTGTTGGCCCGCCGGGCCGGGGCGCGCTTGCAGACGCTGGTCATTGACGAGGGCTTCGGCAGCCAGGACCCGGAGGGGCGGCAGCGCCTGGTCGAGGCCATCAACGCCGTCCAGCCGGAATTCGCCTGCATTCTGGTCATCACCCACATCGACGAGCTGCGCGACAAGTTTCCGGCGCGGATCGAGGTGGAGAAGACGCCGGCGGGGTCGCGGTTGGAACTGGTGTCTGTCTAAGGGTTGGGGGTATATAGGTAGCCGGCGGCGCGCAGGCCGAACTGGACCATGTCGCGCACGGCCACCGAGCGCTCCTGCTCGGCCAGCGGCGAGGCGAGCAGATTGTAGACGATCTCGTCGAACGCGCCGACGAGGGCTTCGGCCGTCCGGCGTGTGTTCTGGGCTTCTATCTGGCGGCGATCCAGGGCGGCCGTCAGCGCCCGTTGCCAGGCGCGCACCAGCTTCTCGCGGTACTCCGCCCGCCGCTCGCTCAGCGACGGCACCGACCCCATCCCGCCGACTAGCAGCAGTTGCACCACGGCCGGCTCATAGAAGGCGACGTTGACGTAGGCCTGCACCGCCGACTCCAACTGGGCGGGGAAGGACGTGCGACTGACGAGCGCCTGGTCGATGGCTTGCAGCAGGAAGGCGGCTGTCTCCTCGAAGAGGTGGACGAAGAGCGTCTCCTTGTCGGGGAAGTAGAAGTAGAACGTGCCGATGGCGACGTCGGCCTCGGCCACGATGTCGCGGACAGTGGCCGCGTGGTATCCTTTCTCGGCAAAGACGCGCACGGCGGCTTGCATCATGGCCGTGCGTTTGGCATCCTTCTTCTGACGGGTCTTGTCGGTGCTGCGGTAGGGCATACTGATCGCCGCTATCTTACCGACATCTCGAGGAGGCCGCAACGTGATCCGGCTGACCGTGGATTCCAACAACGCCGATGCCGCCTACCGGCAGGTCTATCGCCAGCTGCGGGCGGCCATTCTGTCGGGCGAATTGCCGCCGGGCAGTCGCTTGCCGGCGACGCGCGCCCTGGCCCGTGCTAGTGGCATCGCCCGTGTCACCGTCGTCGAGGCCTACCGGCAGCTAGAGGCCGAGGGCTTCACCGAAAGCCGCGTCGGCGCGGGGACGTTTGTCGCCGCTGGCGTGGTCGCCGTTGGCGGAGTCGCCGTTGGCGGGGTCGCCGCGCCCGGCGACGGCGCCGCCAGCTTCCACCCG
>JAIBAS010000357.1 GCA_019695075.1 Promineifilum sp.
ATGTCCGGCGCTTCGCGCAGCAGCCGGGCGACGGCGCGGATCTCGTTGGCGTCCAGGCTGCGGGCCAGGCGGGCGCGGTGGAGGGCGCGCTGCTGGACGGGGCTGAGGCCCTGGTAGACGCGCGTGTCGCGCTCGCTCAGCGTGCCGTCGCGCACGGCGTCGCGAATCTCCTCCGGCAAGTCGAGGAGTTGGATGAGCTGGTGGATGCGCTGGCGGGAGTAGCCCAGGCGGCCGCCGACCTTCGACCAGGTGACCTTGCCCGCCCACGGCTCGTCCTTGGGCGCGTCCGCGCCGCGTTCGCGCCGGGCGGCATCGACCTCCTCCTGCATCAGCTTGCGCAGCCGCAGCAGCGCCGCCGCCCGGTCGACGTCGTTCAGGTCTTCGCGCTGGATATTCTCGACGACCTGGCGGACGAAGCGGGTGACCTCGTCGTAGTCGCGGCGGCGGACGACGGCGGGGATGGTCTCCAGCCCGGCCAGTTGCGCCGCGCGCCAGCGCCGCTCGCCGTGGACGATGAGGTAGCGGCCGGTCGTGGACTGGGTCACCTCGATGGGCTGGATGACGCCGTCCTGGCGGATGCTGTCGGCCAGTTCGCGCAGGGCGTCCTCGTTGAAGGTGCTGCGCGGCTGGTCGGGGTCGGGGTCAATGGCGTCGAGGCGGAGGGCGATGAGTTGCAGCCCGGCGGCCTGCTCCACGTCGCCGCTGGTGGCGAAGAGGCGCTCCAGGTCGCCGCCGCGCGGCTGGATGGGCTGGGAGAGGTTGATTGGGGTGCGCTTCTTGGCCATAAGTAATTAGGAATTAGGAATTAGGAATTCCTTCGCCACCGCCCGATATGCATTCGCCCCGGCGCTGCGCGGGTCATAGGCGATCAGGCTGCGGCCGGCGGCGGCGCTTTCGGCAAAGCGGACGGAGCGGCGAATAACGGTGCTGAAGATGCGGATGCCGCCGCCGTATTGCTGCTCGACGGCCTGCTGGATGTCGCGGGTCAGCGAGGCGCGGGTGTCGGCCATCGTCAGCAGGATGCCCTCGATGGTCAGCCGCGGGTTGAGGCGCTTGCGGCGGATGGTCTCGATGGTGGAGAGGATCATCAGCGCGCCGCGGGCGGCCAGGTATTCGGTCTGGATGGGGATGAGGACGCTGTCGGCCGCGGTCAGGGCATTGATGACCAGCAGCCCCAGCGACGGGTTGCAGTCGATGAGGATGAAGTCGTAGTTGGCGGCGACGCTGTCCAGCAGCCCGGCCAGGATGCGCTCGCGGCTGAGGGTATTGATGAGGGCGACCTCGACGAGGCTCAGTTCCGGCTGGCTGGGCAGCAAGTCGAAGCCCTCGCGCGTGGCGACGATGGCGGCGCGCACGTCGCCCGTGCCGCCGTCCACCTCGGCCTTCAGGGCGTCGTAGAGCGTCGGCGTGATCGTGTCGGGGTCGAGGCCGGCGTGCTGGGTCAGGTTGCCCTGCGGGTCGAGGTCGACGGCCAGCACACGCCGGCCCATCTCCGCCAGCGCCGCGGCCAGGTTGACGGTCGTCGTCGTCTTGCCGACCCCGCCCTTCTGCATCGCCACTGCGATAATCCTTGACATAATAATTAGAAATTACGAATTAGGAATTCAGAGACGGACGTTGGTGTGTGCTGGTTAGCGCTTGAGCCGGTTGACTGAATCCAATGTAACATGTTCTTCTCTTGATTCCTAATTCCTGATTCAGAACGGCAGCGGCCCGCCCAGGGTCTCGTGCCAGTCGGTCAGGAACTTCATCGCCTCGTCGAAGCGGCGGGCGGGCAGCATCTTGTAGCCGGTGATGCCGAACTTGCGGTATAGCTCGCCATAGACCGCGCCGAACTCATTCCGGCCGGTCTTCTTGCCCAGCGCCAGGGCGACGGCCTTGACCGCCTGGCTGATCTGGCTGGCCTGGTCGGGGGTGACGTTGCGGCCGGTGTCGCCCAGTTGCGATTCGATGGCCTCCAGCCGCTGCTCGTGGTCGGCCAGTTGGGCGCGCATGAGCAACTGGTTGCGGGCCAGTTGCAGCACGGCTTGAGCCATCTTGTAAGCCTGGGCCTCCGGCGTGTCCTGGACCAGCAGGGCGTCGAAGTCGACGTCGGCTGTCAATTGTCCTTGTTGGAACGCTGCCCATAAAACCTTGGCTGCCTCGCGCTGGAAGCGGGCCAGCTTGGGACGTATCTCCTCGCGGACACTGTTGATGCTGACGCCGGTCAGGAACAGAGGCACGACATCGACGCGGATGAGGCCGAGCTGCTGCCGGCCGCCGCCGACCCCTGCTCTAGAAGGGGGTGTTAAAATGGCACCCCCTTGATAGGCGTCGTTCAAAATCTCCTGTCGCCGGATGCGGCGTACCTGGGCCGTCCGGTCAAGCCCCAGCGCGTCACACAGGTGACGGACCGAGACGTAGATGTGGCCATCGCTGGCGCGGACGGCAATCAGTTCGTCGCCGTAGAACTCAACTTCGCGTTGTTCAATCACCACAAGACTCATTTCTTCCTCTTCCCGGCGACAGCGCTGCCATCCTGTTGCGCCATTGCAACAATTATGACATGTCGTCCCGAATTCGCAAACAGAGGGCGACGGGGTAGAATGGAGAGCGTATCCGGTTGGCGATAGCAAGCCCAAAATGGACAACGACAGGGTCAGGCTCTACGAATTCATCCTCGACCACTACAGCCTGGGCGAGCTAAAGGACCTGTGCTTCTAACTCAATGTGGTCTATGACGACCTCGACGGCGCCGGCCGCAAGGACAAGGCCCGCGAACTGGTGGAATACATGGCCCGGCGGACGCGGCTGGACGATCTGCGGGCGGTTCTGGGCCAGCAGCGGCCGGAACAGTACGCGGCGACAGGTCAACGACCGGGGCTACGCTTGCCGCCTGATTCGCCCGCGGCGACAGGTCAACGACCTGTGCTACAGCCATCGGCCCGCAACCCGCGCCAGGTTTTCATCAGCCACGCCACGGCCGACGCGGCTTTCGCCCAACGTCTGGCGGCCGACCTGCAACGGCACGGCTACCGGGTGTGGATCGCCCCGCAGAGCATCCGCCCCGGCGAGCAGTGGGTGGCGGCCATCAACCGCGGGCTGGAGGAGTGCGGCGTCATGGTGCTGTTGCTGACCCCCGCCGCGGCGGTCTCGCCCTGGGTGCAGATGGAGACCAACGTGGCCATCGAGTTGGAGCGGGCGGGCGAGATGGTCTTTGTGCCCCTGCTGCGGGAGAAGGGGCGCTATCCGGGGCTGTGGCGGGCGTACCAGTGGGTGAGCGCGGACGGGGAGTATGGCGCCGCGCTGGCGGGTTTGCGGGCCCGGCTGGAAAGCCCTCTCCCTAACCCTCTCCCGGAGGGCGAGGGAACCAGACGCCGCATCCACGAGAAGACCGGCATCGAACTCATCCGCATCCCCGCCGGGCCGTTTCGGTATGGTTCGTCGGATGCCGACAAGATGGCCTGGGACGACGAGAAGCCGCAGCGGACGGTTGACCTGCCGGAGTACTGGATCGGCCGCGCGCCGGTCACCAACGCCCAGTACAAGCGCTTCCTGGACGCCAACCCCGGCCAGCGCGTGCCGTTCGTCCAGGCGGATTGGGCCACGCCCTACAACTGGGATGAGAAGCGCCGCGCCTATCCGGCCGGCAAGGCCGATCACCCCGTCGTCCTGGTCAGTTGGAACGACGCGAAGGCGTTTTGCGACTGGGCCGGGCTGGTGCTGCCGACGGAGGAGCAGTGGGAGAAGGCGGCGCGAGGAACGGACGGCCGCATCTGGCCGTGGGGGGACGAGCCGCCGACGGCCGAGCGCTGCAATTTTGCCCTGAACGTCGGTGGCACAACGCTGGTCGGCCAATACTCCCCTCAGGGGGACAGCCTTTACGGCTGCGTCGATATGGCCGGCAACGTCTGGGACTGGACGGGATCGTGGTATACCACGGGTAGCGCGCGAGCTTTGCGCGGCGGCTCGTGGGGCGGCGGCGATCTGGACACGCGCGCCGCGTGCCGGAACGGCGGCAACCCGCACCGCTGGGACGGCAATGTCGGGTTCCGGGTGGTCGAACTTCTCTCCGATCCTGGCTTCTGAATGCTGGCTTCTGAATTCTGATCTTCTGCTTTCTGGGGGGTCTGGGGGGCTTGCCCCCCAGCGCGTGGCGCGATTCTCCCGAATCGCGTTCCG
>JAIBAS010000164.1 GCA_019695075.1 Promineifilum sp.
CCGTGGGCATCAACTCCGTCGCCCCGGCCGAGGCGCGCACGGCCGCCCCGGCCGACAGCCAGTTGCGTTGCCGCACGATCAACCCGTCGAGGCCGGCGGCATAGAGCGCGCGCACCGCCTGACCAAAGTTATAGGGGTCTTCGACGCCATCGAGCATTACCAGCGCCGGCGTCGGGTTCGCGAACAGGTCGGCCAGTTCCACTGTCCGGCGCGGCCCCACCTGCGCGGCGACGCCGCCGTGGCCGGGCGCGCCGGTCAGGTGGGTCAACGTCTGGGCGTCGCTCTGCTCCACGGGCACGCCGCGCTCGCGAGCCAGCCGTTCCAGCTTGGCCAGCCGGCTGTCGAGGCGCTCGCGCGTGACGTAGATCTGCCGCATCTCGCGGCTGTTGGCCAGGAGAACGGCCTCCACGGGAATATACCCACCGATCCATTGCCAGGTGTCCATGCTCTTGCGCTCCGCGGGATCAAGAAAAGGCCAGACAGGCTGGCCTTTTCATCACATCTTGCGCTGTTCGCGTCGCCGGCGGCCGCTTATTCGGTCGTCGTCGGCTCCGGCGCAACCGTCGGTTCCTCGACGGCAATCGTCGGGATGACGGCCTCGGTTGCCTCCAGTTCCGGCGTAGCCGTGGGCGCGGCCAGGAACTTGCTGTCGAGCACCGGCAGCGTCGGCACGCGGCTGCGCCACAACTCGTTGAGTTGCAGCGTGCCCGTCAACTGCTCATCGGCGAACGTCTGCAAGAGTTCCTCCTGGCGGGTCTGATACTCGCTCTCGGACAACTCGCGCTCTTCGCGGCCACTGACCATGATCAGGTAGTAGGTCGTCGTGTCGTCGCCATTGTCAACGGCGATGACGTCGCTCGGTTCGTCGACCGGCAGATCGAACGCCAGCGCGGCCACAGACGCGCCGACGCTGGCCGCCAGCGAGTCCTGCGTCCGCCACAACAGCTCGAATGAGGACGTGGGCGGGGCCTCGGTCGCTTCGGGGTCATCGATGCGGCTCTGGATGGTGTTCCAAGCCGTCAGGTAGCCGTCGGCCTCGATCTGGGCCTGAACTTCGTTGGCGGCTTCCTCGGTATCGGCGGTGATGACGAAGATGCTGGCCTGCAGGGCCGTGCGCGATAGCGACTGCTCCTCGGCCAGGGCGTCGGCCAGGCGCGTGCGGCAAAGCTGGGCGCGGACGACATTGCGATAGGCCGCCTCGCTCGCGCCGAGATCGGTCAGCGAGGTCATGATCCCGCCGAACTGCTCCTGGAAAGCAGCCTCCGATAGCGGCGTGGCCGTCGGGAAGGGCGTCGGCGAGGGGCCGGCCGTGGCCGTCGGCTCCGGCGTCTCCGTCGGCACGGCGGTGGCGTCGGCCGGGGCGATGGGCGTCAACGACGGCGTCGGCTGGATGGTCTGCGTCGGCTCCGGCTGGGCGGTGGGCGAGACGCCCTCGCCATAGAAGCCGAAGTTGGAGTTGATCTCGTTCTGCACGTCGGCGTCGGTGATCTCGATGCCGCGCTCGGCGGCCGCATCGCAGATAACCAGCTCTTCGGCCATCACGTTGAGGACGTTTTCACCCAGGCCCTCATCGTCGAGCAACTCGTTGATGAGGCTGCCGCCGAATTGCTGGACAATGCCGACGTCGCCGCCGAATGCCTCCAGCTGGTTCTCCAGGTAGATGATGCGTTGGGCGCGCTCGTAGATGACGCGCTGTTGCCAGTCGCGCAGGATGATCGAGCGGTCGCCGACGGTGGCGACGGCGCGGTTGGGCGTCAGGGCCAGCTCATTGATCAGAGCGACGGCCACAACGATGACGATAAGAGCAACGACGACGACGGCGGCAATACGCACATTGCGCAACTGGCGCTCGTGCTTGCGCGCGATCAGGATTTCTTTGCGCGACTGGCGCTGTTCGGCGTCGTCCCGCGGGGGGGTTTGGGGTTTCTTGGCCATAGCGAGTGTCCGCCGGGCGGGGCCTAGTCAGAAACGAAGGGCAGCAGGGCGATGTGGCGGGCGCGCTTGATCTCGCGGGCGAGGGCCCGCTGGTGCTTGGCGCACGTGCCCGTCTGGCGGCGCGGCCGCATCCGGCCGAACTCATTCACGTAGCGGTTGAGCACATCCACCTGCTTGTAATCGATGGGTGTCTTCTCGACGCAGAACTGGCACACCCGCTTGCTGGGGCGAAAACGCCGGTTAGGACGGTTAGTAGCTTGCATGTCTAATCCTCTTTCAATCTGAGAGCACAATCAGTTCCTGGGCGACCACTTCGGTGCGAAAGTGCCGGCGGCCGAGACTGTCTTCCCAGCTGCGCGTCTGTAGCCGCCCCTCAACGTAGATCTGCTGGCCCTTTAGGACCTGGTCCTTGCACAGTTCGGCCAGCATTCCCCAGGCGACGACGTTGAACCACTCCTTCTCCTCGTGCCGGTCGCCCTCGGACGATGTCCAGGCGCGCGAGGTGGCAACGCTGAAGGAGGCCACGGCGCGGCCGCTGGGCGTCTGTCGGACTTCGGGGTCGTCCTCCAGCCAGCCGATGACCATGACTTTGTTCAAGCCTCTGTTCGACGCCATCGCGAAATGTCCCGCTTGCAGGACTTAGGCTTCTTTGCGCACGACCAGATAACGAAGAACGTCTTCGTTATACTGCATGCTGCGCTCGATGTCGCGGATGCGCGTCGGGTCTAGCTGCGCCTCGAAGAGGACGTAGTAGCCTTCCTGGAACTTGCGGATGGGGTAGGCCAACTGCCGGACGCCCCAATGATTGGCGACCAATTCGCCGTTCTCTTTGGAGCCGGGAACCAGTAGATTGCTGAGCCGCTCGATCAGTTGATTGCGCTCAGCTTCATCCAACTGCGGTTGGATGACAACCGTCACTTCGTAGTCACGCACGTTGCGATTCTCCTTTCCTTGGAATTTACTCTAGCGAGCATTGCCCCCGGTCACTTGCCGGGAGCGGAAGCGGCGGCATGGCGTGCGGCCATTGCCGTGCAACGAATTCGCGATTATAGCGTCTGCTTAGAAAAAGGCAAGGCGGATCGGCGGCGCGTTTGCCGGATCGGCGCGCCGGTGATATGAACGCGCCGATGCCTACGCCACATCACGCGCCCCATCGTGTCCGCCGCGCGGCCGCTCTGCCCCTGCTCCTGTTGCTCCTCCTGCTGACGCTCGGCGCGCGGGCCGGCGTGCCGGCGGCCGCGGCACAAGGACAGACAAAGCTCGTGCTGGCCTTCTATTACGCCTGGTATAGCCCCGGCTCGTTCGGGCCGGGCAAGACGCCCTTTCAACCGGCGGCGGCCTATAGCTCGGCCGACGGCGCGACCATCCAGCGCCAGGTGGCCGAGGCCCGCAGCGCGGGCATCGACGGCTTTGTGCAAAGCTGGTACGGCCCGCAAACGGCCAACAACCAGACGGAGACAAACTTCCAGACCCTCCTGGGCGTCGCCGCGGGCAACGGCTTCACCGCCGCGGTCGATTTCGAGACCGGCAGCCCCTTTTTCGCCGGCAACGACGACCGCATCGCCGCGCTGAACACGCTGATGACCACCCACGCCACTCACCCGGCCTACCTGCGCGTCGATGGCCGGCCGGTCATCTTCTTCTGGGCCAGTTGGCTGCTGAGCGTGTCGGAGTGGGCGGCCATCCGCGAGGCGGTCGATCCCGGCCACGGGGCGATCTGGATCGCCGAGGGGGGCGACACGGCCTATCTGAGCGTCTTCGACGGTCTGCACCTCTACAACACGGCCTGGTCGGCCGCGCCGGCGCAGACGGCGGCCTCGTGGGCAGGCAACACGCGGGCGGCGGCGGCCACCTACGGCAGCTACAAGTACTGGGTGGCCACGGCCATGCCCGGCTGGGACGATACGCTGCTGGG
Organism: Promineifilum sp.; assembly: GCA_019695075.1. Taxonomy (GTDB): domain Bacteria; phylum Chloroflexota; class Anaerolineae; order Promineifilales; family Promineifilaceae; genus Promineifilum. Next base: position 3,851 of record JAIBAS010000164.1, read on the forward strand.
CCGGGGCACGGCCGCCTTCCGCCGCGACCGCGCCGCTGGCGACTACTACCGGGCCAGCTTCAGCGGCGCGGCGGCCAGCAGCCCCGACCTGCTGATCATCACCTCGTTCAACGAGTGGGCCGAAGGCAGCCAGATCGAGCCGTCGCAGGAGCATGGCCGCTTCTACCTCGACCTGACCGCCGAGTTGAGCGCCGCCTACAAGGGCGGATCGCTGGCCGTGGCCCCGCCGCCGGCCGCGCCGACGCAGACGGCCGTGCCCGCGGCGACAAACGCGGCCGAGGCCCCGGCA
>JAIBAS010000603.1 GCA_019695075.1 Promineifilum sp.
CTATTCCTACAGCGGCGCATTGGGCGGGCTGAGTACGGCCGAGCAGGAAGCCGCCGAGGCGCACCAGAGCTTCATGGCCGCGTTCAATCAGGAACTACGCGCCAAGCCGGAAGAGGGGCTGTATGACGCCGCGGGCGTCGCCAACGTCGAGGCGGTGAACAAGGCCCTGTATGAGCAGGTAGAGGCGGCTGGAGCGTCGGCGGCGACGCTGGCCGTGCTGGGCGTGGCTACGGGCCAATTTACGCAGGAACAGGCCGAAGCGGCGCTTAAGGCGGCGGTGCTACAGGAACGGATTAAGGCCATTGCTGAGGAAGTCGCCGCCGGGCATCTGGGCATTGGCGAGGCCCTGGGCCAACTAGGGCAGGTACGCAGCGCGCTGGACGCGGCCGACTTGCAAGCGGTTGGCGGCGCGGACGGCGACGTAACAATTGCCGTCGCCGCTGATACGACGGTGGCCGAAAACGATCTGGACGCCACTCAGAGCCAACTGGACGCGCTGACAGATGAGGAGTACATGGCCACGGTCGGCATGAACATTCAAGAGGTCATCGACGGCACGACCGAGGCCAAGACTCTCATCAACTCCATTCCCACCGGGCGGACGATGACGATTCGCTGGGAGCAAGCCGGGGCGGACGTGATCGCCGCGCTGCGGGCGCTGGGGATTATGGTATGACGACTGTTTACGCCTACAACGGTTACGTTCGCACCTTCTCCAACGGCACGACGACGTTTGACGCCACTGACACCGGGGTACACCAGAAAGGTGGCAATGCCGACGGGCCGAAGGTCGTGGCCCACATTGCGGAGAATGACGCCGGGGCGCTGGTTGACCTGGACGGCACGGGCGCAGCGACGCTCGTGCCGGGGCAGGTGAAGATTAATTTTATCTTCACCGCCGCCAACCCCAACGGCCACACGCAGTATCAGAACCTCGTGAAGCTCAAAGGGGCGCACGGTACATTGACGATGGGCGTCGGCCGCACGGGGGACGTGCTGGTGTACTCCGCCCCGGCGCGGCTCATTGAAGTGACCAGCAATTGGGAAGGGGCCAACCGCTACGGCGTCCAGAGCTGGCTACCGGTATCGGCCATCTGGCAACTGAAAGACCACCTGAGCAACTGACATGGCGCGGACATTTGGAGCAACGCGGGCGAAGTTCTGGGACGTAGCCGGGGCATGGCCGGCTGTGTCGCCATTGACCATCAACGGCGCGACCTATCTGGAAACGGTCGTGGACAACTCCGTGACGTGGACGCGGCTCATCTCGCAGATTGGGCAAGGCGCGGCCACGTTCTACGCCACGGCCGATTGGGACGACTGGCTCACGCCGGGGCGGGTCTGCGTCATCGAGAAGGTGACGAACCACACCATTGGCGACGCGCGGCTGCTGGCCTGCTTCATCATCGAGGACATCGAGCCGGCAGTGTCGAACGGCGTCAACGTGGTCAACGTGCGCGGGCCGGGCGTCGAATCGCTGCTGAGCAAGCAGCTTTTGTGGTCGCCAGTCGGCAACGCGGTCAGCACGGTGACGCATCTGGCGGTGAAGGCCGACGCGCCCGACGACCGGACGCTATCGGCCGGCGCGCCGGCGGGCACGGATTCGCTGCTGCTGGACACGACCAACAGCGACGACATCGGGCAGGAAGTGCGGGTGACGCTCAACGGCGGCGCGGGCACGCACGTCACCACCATCACCGAGCGGATCAGCTACGAAGGCCAGTGGTACTTGAAGTTGGCCGACCGGATGCCGGCCGACGCCAATTCAGGCAACGCGGTCGAAATCTGGACGCGGCGCATTCGCGTGGACAATCCGGGCCTGTTTCTGGCCGACGTGGCCGTCGTGGTCAGCCTGAATAGCGGCACGCTGGAAACATTCGCCACGGGCGACCTGGACACGACCAACCGCGTGACGTTGCGCGACGGCCTGCCGTCGGCGGCCAACGCGGGCAACGCGGTCACCGTGGTCAACCCCTTTGCGCCAACGACAAGCGACGTAACCCAGATTGTCGGCCAGGCCCCAGGGTGGACGACCGTCTTTCAGACCGGCACGGGCACGGCGCAGGGCAGCGCCCACCGGCCCCAGGGCGAAAGCGCGTTCGACCTCCTTTCGACCCTCTCTCAGCGCACGGGGGAGTTTTTCCGGCAGCGCGTCCTGACCAACCCCAACACGCCGCATAAGTCGATTGACTGGCGGCGGACGGCCGACAGCAGCGGCGTGACGCTCATCATGTATGACGCGGGCGAACAGGCGCGGCAAGTGACGGATGAGATGAGCACGACGAAGGGGGCTATCTTCTCCCTGAGCCGCAAGAGGTCGCTACCGCTCATCACCCGCGTCTTTCCATCGGCCGGCGACCAGCTGATCACGCTGGCTAATTGCACCAGCGGCGCGGTGAACTACGCCAACAGCATGGGGTGCAGCGTCGTGCCGGGCAGCGGGCTATATGAGCCGGACTACGTGCAGCACGACGCGGGCTATGCCGCCTACGGCGCACATGAGATGCGCCAGACCTACGGCGACATCTCCATTAGCGACGCCAAGAACATGACCGCGCTGGCCGCGGCGTGCGACCAACTGCTGTTGTCGGCGGTGCAAACGCTGGTGACGGCGCAGGCGCGGGAGTACTACACCGTCGATTGCTACTGCCCCGTGCCGCTCCTGCCGGGCCAGACGGTGAAGATTGAGAACCAGACGCGCACCGTGCCAAATGTGGCGACAAGTGGCAACTGGACGATTCTGGAAGTGACCGAGCGGCTTGTCGGCGGCCGGCCGCGGACGACGCTCAGTGTGTCGAACATGAGCGGACTGAGGTGGACGCCGGCGGCGCAATTCGCGCAGACGATGCGCGCCATCATTCAGGGCCAGCGGCGCGTCGCCAGCGGCGGTGGCACGACGACGGTCGTCACGACCGGCAGCGGCGGCAGCGGCGGGGTGACTGACCACGGCGACCTGACCGGGCTGGGGGACGTTGAAGACCATCCCGGCTACATGCTCATCACCGGCGCGCGGGCACTGACCGGCAATCTGGCCGTCAGTGCCGGGATAACCATTGACGGGGTGGACATCAGCGCCCACGCCGCCAACCCCAACGCCCACCACGCGGCGGTCACGGTGCAGGATGCGTCACTGGCGCTCAACGGGCAGGCCTTGCGCGTGTCCGACGCCTTCGCCGGCGCGGGCCTAGCGCTGGTCGGGGGCATTGCCTCAGTCAACACGGCGCAGGCGCAGGGGACGACCCTGAGCGGCGACGTGGTGGGCGTGCTCCCTTCTCCCAGCGCCGGCCTACAGAACACGGCCGCGGGCGTCGGGGTGAAGCTGGCGACGAACAGCGGCCTGGGAGTGGATACGTCGGGGCTGGCGATGGGCACGCCGGGCACGCTAGGCGCGGGCACGGCAAATAGTGTGAGTGGCACACAACATACCCACGCGGTGACGGCCACAGAGAACGCCAAGACGGCGCCAGCGACGCTCCTGAAAGGCAGCGCCGCGGGCGACCTGACCTTGCGCTATGGCATTGCCGACAAGGTGACGACGCCGCTGATTGACACGGCCAGCGGCGGCTTGCGCCTTGACCCGGCCAACGGCGTGACGACCAACGACGGCAACCTGTCGTTCGTCGGGGCGCGGCAGATTGATACCGACACAGGCAGCCTGACCCTCTCCCCGGCGCAGACGTTGGTTCTGTCGCCCGATGACAATGTGGTCCAGGTCGGCCCGACGACGACGCTGAAGACGGCGCACGCGGCCGTCGGCGTGTTTCCGCAGACGGGGTGGCAGGTGGATTATGACGGCAACGCCTACTTCACGTCGCTGCTGGCCGATGAGTTGCGCGTCCAGTCATTCATTGCCGACATCATGCGCGTGAAGGTCGGCGGCGAGTACATCCCGGAGAGCATGGCGCTCATCCGGCGCGATATGACCATCCCCGCCGTCGGCGGCACGGCGACGCTGTGGGTGGAGGACATCCCCGGCTGGCCCGGCGTGGCGGCTTTCGCGGAGAACGACTGGGTACTGCTACGCATCGTCAAGCGGCCGTCGGGCGGCCTGATCGTCGCTTCGGCCTGGGGGCAGGTGACGGGCTATCAGGACAGAGACGACGGCGAGCAGTCGTGGACGTTCACGACGCGCGT
>JAIBAS010000018.1 GCA_019695075.1 Promineifilum sp.
GCCCACATCGAGGTCATCTGTGAACGTCTGCGGCTGCTCTACGTCGGCATCACCCGCGCGCGCCGCTTCCTGCAGATCAGTCGCAGCCGCGCCACCCGCCGCGGCCGGAGCGAGCAGGAATCGGAGCCGGCGACGGTGCTGGGGGTGCTGTATCGCTATTTGCAGGAGCGCAGCGAGGGTTAGGCCTCGCCCTCCTGCCCACAGCCATGCGTCCAGTGATAGCCGTCGTGGGCGATCAACTCATTGGCCTCCACCGGCCCCCACGTGCCCGATTCGTAGAAGCTGAGCGGCGGGGCATGCTTCGACTGCCAGGCCTCCAGAATGGGATCGATGAGCTGCCACGATAGCTCGATGGCGTCGCTGCGCGTGAAAAGCGAGGGGTCGCCCTTGATCACGTCCAGCAGCAGCCGCTCGTAGGCTTCGGGGATAGCCATCGCGCCGAACGACTGCTCATACTGGAAGGACATATCGACCGTGCGCATCTCGGCCACAGTGTCCGGCACTTTGGCCTGAAAGGAAAACTCGATGCCTTCGTCGGGTTGGATGCAGATAGACAGGTAGTTGGGGGCCAGTTGCGCCCCCTCCGGCATGGGAAACATCACGTGCGGCGGCCGCTTGAAGAAAATGGTGATCTCCGTCGACTTGGCCGCCAGCGCCTTGCCCGAACGCATGTAGAAGGGCACACCCTGCCAGCGCCAGTTGTCGATGTAGTAACGAATGGCGGCGTAAGTGGGCGTCGTCGAGCCGGGAGCGACGCCCGGCGTATCGCGGTAGGTGCGGTATTGACCGCGCACCGTGCAACCGGCGACGTTCTCCGGCCGGATGGGCCGGATCGACTGGAATACCTTGGCCTTCTCGTTGCGGATGGCCTCGGCGGCAAACGACGTCGGCGGCTCGGTGGCCACCAACGCCAGCAGTTGCATGACATGGTTTTGCATCATGTCGCGCACGACGCCGACCTTGTCATAGAACTCCGCCCGGTGGCCGACATCGACCGTCTCGGCGGCGGTGATCTGCACGTGGTCGATGTAGTTGCGGTTCCAGACCGGCTCATAGAGCGAATTGGCGAAGCGGAAGACGAGCAAGTTCTGCACCGTCTCCTTGCCCAGGTAGTGGTCGATGCGGTAGATCTGCGACTCGTCCAGGACGCGGTGGACGGCCTGGTTGAGCGCGCGGGCCGAGGCGAGGTCCTGGCCGAAGGGCTTCTCGATGACGACGCGCCGCCAGCCGTGATCCTGGTGGACCATGTCGGCCGCGCCCAGGTTGGCAATGGCCTGCTCGTAGAGGTTGGGGGCGATGGAGAGGTAGTAGAGGCGATTGCCCTGCCGGCCGTCTTCCCACTCGCACAGCATCCGGTCAACGCCCTGTAGCTGCTCGAAGTGGGTCAGGTCGCCGCGAAAGTAGCAGAGGTTGGCGGCGAACTCGGCCCACTGCCTGGCATCGTACATCGACCGAGCGAATTCCTTCACGCCGGCCTCGACGTGGGCCTGGAAGGCCTCGTCGCTGAAGTCCGTGCGCGACACGCCGACGATGCGCCAGTTCTTCGGCAGGCGGCCCTTGCGATATAAATCGTAGAGAGAAGGCATTAGCTTACGCCGGGTCAGATCGCCCGACGCTCCGAAAATGACAATCGCGTTCGACTCGTCCATTTCCCTCGGCCTCCGACCAAACGTATCCTCATCAAAGCCTTTGCCCGCGGCCCTAGACTGGCTCTGAGGAATCGGTATAATGTAACCGATGCGCCGGGCGAAGTCCACTAGCCCCCGCCAGCAATGCGGATGTACCTTACGCAATCGATGATTACTTCCCGGTTCGACGCGGAACAGGCGATCGTTAACACGGTGTCCTACGTGGACGTATTTGACTACCCGTTGACACCGGCCGAAATTCACCGCTACCTCATTCGCCTCTCGCTCACACAAGCGGAAACGCAACGCCTCCTGCGCCAGGGCAACCTCGTGCCGGATTACCTCAGCCGGCGCGACGGTCTGTACATGCTGCCCGGCCGCGAGAACGTGGCCGAGGTGCGGCAGCAGCGGCAGGACGCCTCGCGACAGCTTTGGCCGGCGGCCGTGACCTATGGCCGGCTCATCGCCGGGATGCCCTTCGTGCGTCTCGTGGCCGTCACCGGCTCGCTGTCGGTCAACAACGTCAACCCCGGCGGCGACATCGACTATCTGGTCGTCACGGCCAACGACCACCTCTGGGTCGCGCGCGCTTTCGCGCTGCTCATCGTCCGCTGGGCCGCCCGGCGGGGGCACGAGGTCTGCCCCAACTACTTCCTCAGCGAGCGCGCCTTGCGTCTGAGCGACCGCAGCCTCTATACCGCCCACGAGATCACCCAGATGGTGCCGCTCTACGGCCGTGGCGTCTACGACGCCCTGCGCCAGGCCAACGAGTGGACGCGCGACTACCTGCCCAACGCCGCCGGCCCACCGCCGACACTGCGCGAGGCCGAAGCCCACCTGCGCCGCCTGGGGCCGTCGGCCAACCGCCGCCTGCTGGAAGCCACCCTGGCCACGCCACCCGGCCTGCGCCTCGACCGCTGGGAGATGCGGCGCAAGATCGCCAAGTTCCGGCGCGTCTATCAGGGCTGGCAAGAGTCGGACTTCTCGCCCGACACGTGCAAGGGGCACTTTGATCGCCACCAGCAGCGCGTCGCCGCGGCTTATGCCCAACGTGCCCTTGTATCCGGCGAACGCATCGGGATGAGGTGACATGGTCGATATCCTCTTTGGGCAATCGTACTATCTGCGCTTCGACCCTAAGCTCTGGGCCGCGCAACAGCCCTACCCGCCGCTGGGCACGCTCTACGCCGCGGCGGTCATGCGCCAGGCCGGCTACGCCGTGGCCCTGTTCGACGCCATGCTGGCCGAGTCTGAAGAGGAGTGGGCCGCGGCGCTGGACGCCCACCGGCCGCGCTTCGCCGTGCTCTACGAGGACAACTTCAACTACCTGTCCAAAATGTGCCTGCTGCGGATGCGGCAGGCGGCCTTCACGATGGCCGGCATGGCCGCGGGCCGCGGCTGTACCGTCATCGTCGCCGGCTCCGACGCCAGCGACCACGCCGCCGCCTACCTGCGCGCCGGGGCGCACTACGCCCTCCTGGGCGAGGGCGAGGAGACGCTGGCGCAGCTGCTCGACCGGCTGGCGGGCCGGACGGCCACGCCCCTGGGCGACATCCTCGGCCTGGCCTGGCTGGAGGGCGACCGGCTCCACGAGAACCCGCGCCGCGCGCCCATCACCGACCTCGACGCTCTGCCCTTCCCCGCCTGGGACCTCGTCGATGTCGAGCGTTACCGGCGCATCTGGCAGAGCCACCACGGCCGCTACTCGATGAACATGGTCACCACGCGCGGCTGCCCCTACCACTGCAACTGGTGCGCCAAACCCATCTGGGGCCAGCGCTACCACTCGCGCAGCCCGGAGTGCGTCGCCGAGGAGATGCGCTGGCTGAAGGAGACCTACCGGCCCGACCACGTCTGGTTTGCCGACGACATCGTCGGCCTGAAGCCGGGCTGGTGGACGCGCTTCGCCGAGGCCGTGGACGCGCGCGAGGCGCAGTTGCCCTTCAAGTGCCTTAGCCGGGCCGACCTGATCCTGCGCAGCGAGGCCGATGTGCTGGCCCTGGCCCGCGCCGGGGCGGAGATCGTCTGGATCGGCGCGGAGTCCGGTTCGCAACGCATCCTCAACGCGATGGAGAAAGGCACGACTGTCGAACAAATCCGCGACGCTACCCGGCGGCTGCATGATGCCGGCGTGCGCGTCGGCTTCTTCCTGCAATTCGGCTACCCCGGCGAGACGCGCGACGACATCGAGGCGACGCTGCAAATGGTGCGCGACTGCCGCCCGGACGACATCGGCATGTCGGTTTCCTACCCGCTGCCGGGCACGAAGTTCCACGCCAACGTGCGCGCCCAACTCAGCGACAAGCAGAACTGGATCGACTCCTCCGACCTGGACATGCTCTATCAAGGCCCCTTCAGCAGCGACTTCTACCGCCAGCTTCACGTCGTGCTGCACAAGGAGTTCCGCGCCCGACGGGCGCTGGACGAGGTACGACGGGTGGCCACGCGGCCGGGGCAGTGGCGGCCGGGCCACGTGCGCGCCCTGGGCGGGGCCGTCGCCCGCC
>JAIBAS010000121.1 GCA_019695075.1 Promineifilum sp.
CATCGATTGGCTCTACGCCGCGACCGGACAGCGCCGGCCGGAGAGCGAGGACGCCGCGGCGCGGCTGTCCACCTGGCAAGCGACGCTGGCCCCGGCCGGCTTCCGCGTCGCGCGCCACGAAGTCGTTGTGGCCGAGAGCGCCGTCACGGTCATTGTCGCCGAACGGCCGGTTGCCTGAGCCTTCTTGCGCCGATCTTCGCCCGGCTGGTACAATCGCCGCATGATCGAACCGCAAACGCTGACCTCCGCCCCGGCCACGGGCACTCCCCCCGCGGCCCCGGCGCGCGCCGGCTGGGGGGAGAAGCTCCTGCCCTTCCTCATCATGGCCGTCGTCATTCTGCTGGATCAGGGCACCAAGTACCTGGTCGAGACGCGCATCCCCCTCTATGGCACGTGGGCGCCCATTCCGGCGCTGGAAAACATCTTCCGCGTCGTCCACACGGCCAACACCGGCGCTGTCTTCGGCCTGTTCCAGGGCACGGGCATGTTTTTCGCCGCTCTGGCCGTCGTTGTCGCCATCGCCATCGCCTACTTCAACATGACCCTGCCCGGCGGCCAGTGGCTCTTGCGACTGGCCCTGGGCCTGCAACTGGGCGGCGCGCTGGGCAACTTCATCGACCGGCTGCGGCAAGGACACGTGACTGACTTCATCGACACCGGCCCGTGGTACATCTGGAATCTGGCCGACCTGGCCATCGTCAGCGGCGTTATCCTCTTCGGCATCACCTACTGGCGCGAACTGCGCCGCGAGGAGGCGGCCAGCCGCGCCGCCAAAGCCGCCGCCGCGGCCGAAACGGCCGAGGCCGTCGCCGCCGGCCCCACCGATTCGCCCGTTGACCTCTAGCCCGGCTCGACCGACTGTATGGAAGGCCCTAACCAGCGGATAGAACTGACCCTCGACGCCATCGACGAGCGCCTCGACCGCGCGTTGACCGCGGCCGTGCCGGAGTTGTCGCGCATGCAGTGGCAGCGGCTCATCCGCGAGGGCCTGGTGACCGTGGACGGCGAGCGCGCCCGGCCCAGCTACCGCATCCAGGGCGGCGAGACGCTGGTGGCCCTCGTGCCGGAGGTGGTCGAGGCGTCGGTTCAGCCCGAGGACATCGCTCTGGACGTGCGCTATGAAGATAGCGACCTGATCGTCGTCAACAAGCCCGCGGGCATGGTTGTCCACCCCTCGCTGGGCCACGACGGCGGCACGCTGGTCAACGCCCTGCTGGCCCACTGTCCCGATCTCGGCGGCGTGGGCGGCGAGCGACGGCCGGGCATCGTCCACCGCCTGGACAAGGACACCAGCGGCCTCATTATCGCCGCCAAGCACGACCAGGCGCTGTGGTACTTGCAAAACCAGTTCAAACAGCGCACGGTGACCAAGCGCTACCTGGCCCTGGTCAACGGCGCGCTGCAACCGCCGGAAGCGCTCATCGACGCGCCCATCGGCCGCGACCCGCGCAGCCGGCAGAAGATGGCCGTCGTGGCCACGACGCGCGGCGATGCCCGCCCGGCGCAGACCGCCTACCGCGCCCTGACCTACACCAGCGACTACACCTACGCCGAGTGCCACCCCCACACCGGCCGCAAGCACCAGATCCGCGTCCACCTGGCCTACATCGGCTTCCCCGTCGTCGGCGACCATACCTATGGCCGGCGCAAAGACCCCCTCGGCCTGAAGCGTCACTTCCTCCATGCCGCTGAGATCACTTTCCGCCGCCCGGCCGACGACGCCGAGCTGCACATCACCAGCGAACTGCCCGCCGAACTCCAGGCCGTCCTCGACGGTCTGACGTAAGAAGTCAACGCAAAGGCGCAAGGATGCAAAGACGCAAGGAAGAGGGAATCTCTTCCTTGCGTCCTGGCGCCTTCGCGTCTTGGCGTCGAATTCTTTGCTTACAGGTCGATTGAGCCGCTCAGGAGGGCGACGAGTAGCTGGATGCAGCCCTCCACGTCGCGGCTGTCAACGGTCTCGCTGGGGGAGTGGACGTAGCGGCAGGGGATGGAGATGCAACCCGCGGCGCAACCGGGGCCGGCGACCTGCATCGACCGGGCGTCGGTCGAGCCGCCGTCGAGCACTTCCATCTGGTAGCGGATGCCGGCCTCCTCGGCGCGGCGACGCATCAGGCGCACCAGGCCGGCGTGGGCGATCATGCCGCTGTCGCGCACCTTGATGGCCGGGCCGTCGCCCAGGCTGACGCTCATCGCCTTGGCCTCCGGCACGTCGCCCGTTCGTGTCACGTCCAGGGCAATGCCGACGTCGGGCAGGATGCGATTGGCCGCCGCCTCCGCGCCGCGCGTGCCGACCTCTTCTTGCACGCTGAAGACAAAAGTCACGTCGTGGGGCACGTCGGCCGGCAGCCGCCGCAGCGCCTCGATAGCCACGTAGCAGCCGATGCGGTCGTCCATGCTCTTGGCCGTCAGGTAGTTGCCGCGGGCGACGAAGGCGCGGTCGAAGCCGGCGGCGTCGCCGACACGCACGGGGCAATCCTCGCGCCCCGTCGCGCCCACGTCGATGAAGTGCTTGCTGAGCGGCTGGATGGCGCCACGGTCGTCGCTGTGGTCGACGCCGATGACGCCAATCGTCCCGTCGGCGAAGCGCACACGGTTGCCCAGCAGGGTATGGGGCATGACCCCGCCAATATTGGTAAAGCGTAGGAAACCCTTCTCGGTGATGTGGGTCGCCATCACGCCGATCTCGTCGATGTGGGCGGCGATCATCACCTTCAGCGCGCCCGCGGCGGCCGTGCTCTTGTGGACCAGCAGGTTGCCCATCGCATCGACGCTGATGTCGTCGGCGTGGGGTTCCACGAGCGGGCGAATGAGATCACGCAGGGCGTCCTCGAAACCGGACGGGCCATAGGCTTCCACGAGGGAGCGGAGCAGATCGTTCATAGGTTGAATCCCTTTGTCATTCACGAATGGCGCACGATCTCCGGCGTCAGGCCGCGCAGGGCGGCCTCGGCCAGGCGGACGACGCTGTCGTAGTCATCGAGGCTGATCATCATCGTCGGCGTGTGGGCATAGCGGCCGGGGACGGCCAGCGTGGCCACGGGAATGCCGGCCGCGCCGCGCTGGATCGCACCGGTGTTGGTGCCGCCGCCGCCGGGTTGGCGGATCTGATAGGCAATGCCGCGGGCGTCGGCCGTGCGCGTCAGGTGCGCCACCAGGCGCGGGGCCTGAATGGTGCGCGCGTCCATGACGTAGACGGACGCCCCCCAGCCCAGGGCCACGTTGGGGCTGGCGTCGGCCTCCGAGGGCAGGTCGTATGCGGGCGTACACTCCAACACCAGCGCCGCGTCGGGCCGGGTGCTGTAGGCGGCGATCTTGGCCCCGCGCAGGCCGACCTCCTCCTGCACCGTGAAGGCGGCCACCAGGTCGAACGGGAAGCGCTCGCCGCGCAGCAGCTCTACCAGGGCGGCGCAACCGGCGCGGTTGTCGAACGCTTTGCCGATGGCGATACGCCCGCCGGCGGCGGCGTTCTCCTCGTAGGCGGTGACGAAGGCGGCGTAGTCGCCGACCTTGACCTTGGCCGCCGCGCCGTCCTTGTTCTTCGCGCCGATATCGATGCGCATGGCGTCGGCCTTGACCGTTTTGCCATACTCGCCCGACTTGAGCAGGTGGATGGCCCGCGCGCCGATGACGCCGATCACTTTCTGCGGGCCGATCTGGACGACCTTGCCCAGCAGGGCGCGGTCGTCGAAGCCGCCCACGGTGTCGAAGCGCAACATGCCGCCGCTCTCGATCTCGCTGATGAGCAGGCCGACCTCGTCCATGTGGGCATCGACGAGGACGCGCATGTCCATTGCGCCCGTGCCGCGCTTGGTGGCCAGCAGGTTGCCCATGGCATCGACCGACCACTCATCGACGTGGCCGGCGATGAGGTCGCGCAGCAGCAGGCGCACTTCCTTCTCGCCGCCGGAGACGCCAACCGCCTCCGTGAGTTGTTGCAGGAGCTGGTTCATTGACCATTGTCCTTGCGGTTATCCGGCCGCATCAGTTCCTCGCGCAGGTTGGGCAGGAAGGCGTCGTCCAGCCGCGCGATCATCTCCGCCAGCAGGCGGCCGGCGCGCTCCACGTCGCCCGTGTCAGCCGTCTCGACCATCGTGTGCATATAGCGCAGCGGAATCTCGACCAGGCCGGTGGGAATACCCTCGCGGGCCGTTTGTAGGGCGTAGGCGTCGGTGCCCGCGCCCCTGGCGTTGGCCGAGACCGTCACCGACATCTCCAGCGCTTCGGCGGCCTCCTTCAGCGCCCGGTGGACGGCCGGATGAATCTCCGCGCCCAGGCCCAGCGATGGGCCGCCGCCCAACTCGGCCAGTTCGCCGTCGTTCGCGCCCGGCCCCTTGGCGTGGCAGACGTCGATGGCCACGGCAATGTCTGGACGTTGGGCGTGGCCGCTGGTGTACGCGCCCAGATAGATCGTCTCTTCCTGCGCCGTGGCCACGGCGACCACGTCCCAGGTGTGGCGACGCGCCTGGAGGGCCTCCAGACACAGCGTCAGAGCGGCCAGCGAGGCGCGGTTGTCCAGCGCCTTGCCGGCGACGCGGTTCTTCTGCAGGCGGCGCAATGGCTGGCGAAAGCTGACGAAGTCACCCACCGACACCAGTTCGCGCAACCGGTCAATGGGCAGGCCGACGTCGAGAACGAGGTTGTCGTAGGTGTAAGCCTGGCCGCGCTCCCGCTCCGGCAACCGGGCGTCGGGCAGCCCGCCGAGGATGCCCGTCAGCGGTTCGCGGCCATGGACGACGGCCGTCTGGCCCATCAGGTGGCGGCGATCCACCCCGCCGAGGTTAGTCACGCGCAGGAAGCCATTGCCGCCGTGGGCGACGATGTTGGTGACCATCAGCCCCAGCTCGTCGGCGTGGGCGGCCAGAAGGATGCGCGGCCGCGGCTCCGTCTCGCCCGCGCCGCGCTTGATGGCGACGAGACTGCCGACGCGGTCGATGGTCGTCTCATCGACCAGCGGCCGCCACATCTCCTGGAGCGCCGCGGCGATGGCGTGTTCATTGCCCGACGGCCCCGGTGTTTCCGTCAGGCGTTTCAATAAGTCGAAAGTGTCCATGAGCGCTGGTTGTCCTTGTCCGGTCAGGGCGTCGCCGTCGCCGTCGGGCTGGCCGAGGGATCGATGGTCGGCGTCTCGCTGGGCAGCACGTCAAAGTCCAGAGTCGGCGTGGCTGAGGGCGTCTCCGTCGGCGTCGCGGTGGCCGTGGGCGTCTCGGTCGGCGTTTCGGTCGGCGTCGGTGTCAGCGTGGGCGTTTCCGTCGGCGTTGGCGTGATCGTCGGCGTTGGCGTCGATGTGGCCGTGCCCGTTGGCGTCGCGCTGGCCGTCGTCGTCGGTGAGGGCGTGGGCGTGATCGACGCGGTGACCGTCGTCTGCGGCGTGGGCGAACCGGGCGGCGTGACGGAGATGATCGCCGGCGGCCGTTGCGTGGCGGTGGCGGTGGCCGTCGGCGGCTCGGGCGTGGTCGTGCCCGCGGGGCCTTGCCGGTCAGGTGCGCGCGCCAGTAGGGCGATGCCGGAGATGTAACAGGGAATGGTGAGCAAGATGATGCCGATCAGGATGACATAAGTCCGGCGACGCATATCCATGGGCTGTTATCATAGTAGACTGCCAGACAAATGACAAACTGGGGCAGGGCTGCTATACTGTCGCCATAGGAGCAATCATCGCCAGGGGGCGGACGTATCGGCCCGAAATCGGCGTCGTGGCAGGTGAGTGACCACAGCGTGAGCACGCCCACCAACATCTGGGGAGCCGCCGTACCCGGGCTATCGTATTTCGGGCTAGATTCCCTTGGCCTGACACTCCTACTGGCGGCTCTGCTGCTGTTTGTCCTCTACCGCCTGCGCGCCGCGGCCGTCTTGCGCGCCATGAGCCGGCGGCAATGGCTGGCCCTCGGCGCGCTCTGTCTGGCAGCGCTGGCCCTCAGCCAACTGCTGCCCCTGCGACTGCCCTGGGCCACCCCCCTGCTGCGCGAGCACCCAACCACGGCCACCCTGGCCCTCTTCGCCGCCGTGCCCGCCCTGCTGGCCGGGGCGGCGCTGAACATTCCCGCGGCCATCGTCGTCGGCCTGTTCGCCGGGCTGGGCCGGGCCGTCGGCCAGACCGGTTCGCCAAACGACATCCTGGCCGCCGGGCTGGTTGCCGGGGCCTCGGCCTGGCTGATGCAGCAGAACTACTCCGGCCGCCTCTTCCGGGCGCTGCGGCAGCCGGTCGTCGCCGGGCTACTCGGCCGGCTGCTGTGGGGCCTCCTCACCGTCCTCGACATCGTGGCGGCCATGTGGCCACGGATGGGCCTCCTGGCGGCGCTCGACCTGGACCTGTTCCTGGGGGCGTATGCGCTCGTGCCGCTGGCCCTGGAGGGGCTGACCGGCGGCTTGCTGGTGACACTCAGCCTGTGGATCGCCCCCCACTGGCGGCCGGAGCGCGGCCTCGTGCCGTCGCCCCTGAAGCGCAGCTTGCAGCGCCAGTTGACGACGGCCTTCCTGTCCTTTGCCGTCGCCATTGCGCTGCTCAGCGCCTTGGCGGTCTTCGCGCTGTCGGCGCGGGCCACGCGGACAGCCGTCGCCGAACAGATGGCCGCCAATGCCCAGGCTGTGGCCGGGCGTCTGGGGGCGCTGCAAACCGAACTGGCGGCGACACTGGCCGAACAAGGGGTCGATCCGGCGCTGACCGCCGCTGACCCACAGACGCGCTCGGCCGCGCTGGGTCGCCTGAACGCCGCCGCGCCCCAGTTCAGTCAGGTCAAGCTCGTTGCCGGCGCTCTGGTGCTCAGCGCCACAGACGGCCAGCCGACGCTCAGCGAGGCAGAGAGCGCCCTTGTGTCGGCCGCGCTGGCCGCCGGCGAGACGCGCTTCGGCATCACCGACGCCGGCCAGGCCAGCCTGGCCCTGCCACGCCCGGACGCTACGGTGCTGCTCGGCCACATCGCCACGCCGACGCTGGGCAATGTCGCCGGCGGTCTGGGCGCGCGGGGGTTGGTCGTCGGCGAGGGGGATCAAATCGTCTTTGCCGCCGGCACAGGCGGGAGAGGTCTGGCGATCGATTCCCTGCTCTGGCAAGCGCCCACCGCCGAACAGCAAGTGATGACCCTGCCCGGCGGCCAGGCGATCTATGAGACACTTGACTCCGTCGGGGCGCGCCAACTCGTCACTTACGCGCTCGTGCCGGAGAGCGGTTGGCGCGTCGTCAGCATCGTGCCTCAGGCGCGCATTTTGCGCGGCGCGCTGGGCGTCATGGGGCCGCTGGCGCTGCTGCTGGTGGCCGTCAGCGGGCTGTTCGTCGCCTACGTCGTCGGGCTGGGACGGGCCATCGTCCGGCCGCTGGGCGAAATCAGCCAGGCGTCGCGGGCCATCGCCGGCGGCGGCGGCCTGGAGCGGCCGGTGCGCAGCCAGCGCGTGGACGAGATCGGCCAGTTGAGCCTGGCTTTCTCGCAGATGCAGCGCGCCCTGCGGCAACGGCTGGATGAGCTGTCGCTGCTGTTGGGCGTCAGCAACGACGTGGCGGCGACGGTCAACCTGGGCGAGGGCATGGTTGCCGTGCTTCAGGGCGTTTTGCGGGGCACGGGCGCGGCCGGGGCGCGGGCGGTCATCCGTAACCCCAACGGCCCCGCGCCGCTGGTCTTTGCCGTCGGCCCGGCGGCCGAGGGCATGGCCCCCCTCGACCGCGCCGTCGTCCGGCGGATGCGCGCCGAGGAGGAACTGGGCCTGACTGCGCCGGAGGAACTAGCCGCCGAACTGGGCGCCGCGCCGGTGGCGGCGCTATTTGCTCTGCCGCTGCGGCTGGCCGGCGAGTACCAGGGCGCGCTCTACCTGGGCTATCGCCAGCCGCACTACTTCGACCGCGACGAGCGCAACCTGCTGCGGACGCTGGCCGGGCAGGCGTCGGTGCTGGTGCAGAACGCCTATCTGTTCGCCGCGGCCGAGGGCGGCCGTCGCCGACTGGCCGCCGTCCTGGCCAGCACGCCCAACGCCGTCATCGTCACCGACCAGACCGATCGCGTGCTGCTGCTGAACCCGGCCATGGAGCGGGCCTTCGGGTTGCGCGCCGCCGACGCTGTCGGCCGCCCTGTGGCCGACGTGCTGGCCGGCAGCGAGGCGGGCCGGGCGCTGGCCCAACGGCTGACGGCCGGCCAGGACGCCGCCGGCAACGACCTTGACCTCGCCGCCGAAGGCCGCGACTTCCTGGCCGGCGTCTCGACCGTCTCCACCGGCAACGGGCAGGCCATCGGCCGCGTGGCCGTTTTGCAGGACGTCACCGACCTGAAAGAGGTTGACCGGCTGAAATCGGAGTTCCTCGACGGCATCAGCCACGACCTGCGCAGCCCCCTGACCTACATGCGCAACTACGTCGGCCTGCTGCCGCTGCCCGACGACCCGGCGCTGGAGCAGCAGTACGTCAACAAGATCGCTGCCGGCATCGACCGGATGTCGGCCCTGGTGGAGGGCTTGCTGGAGATGGCCAACCTGCGCGCCGGCATGCGGCTGCAATTCGACCGCGTGGCCGTGGGCGACGTGCTGGACGAGATCGCCGCCGAGTACGCCTCGCCGGCGTGGATGCGGGGCATGCGCCTGGTCGTCGAGGCCCCGGTCGACCTGCCGCCGGTGAAAGCTGACCCAACGCTGTTGCGGCGGGCGCTGACCAACTACGTCACCAATGCCCTGAAGTATGCGTCGGAGAGCGGCCCGGTGCGGCTACGGGCTGAGGCGCGCGGGGATGAGGTCGTGCTCAGCGTGATCGACCGCGGGCCGGGCATCGATCCGGCCGACCGGCCGCACCTGTTCCAGCGGTTCTACCGCGGCAGCCAGGGCGCGGCGACGGAACGGCCGGCCGGCTCCGGCCTGGGGCTGGCCATCGTCAAGTCCATCGCCGACCTGCACGGCGGCCGGGTGTGGTGCGAGACTGAGCCGGGCCAGGCTACGGTCTTCTGCCTGGCTCTACCCATCTGGGAGGGCTGACGCTACGGCCGCGAATCGTAGCCGCGGCCTTCCAGGAAGCGCTCCTTGCCGAAGAGGCGCACGCCGATCCACATCAGCGTCATCGTCGGGATGACCTGCGTGAAGGGCACCAACGACTCCACCGTGGCGAAGCCGCGCAAGCCCTTCAGCCCCAGCCGGTCGAGAACGACCCAGGCAATGGGCGCGGACAAGAAGTCGAGCGACAGGTCGAGCACGTCCAGAAAGAGGACGACGAGCAACGGCGTGTAGAGTAGCGTCTCACCCAGCCCCGCGTCGGGGGGCACGTGGATGCGCCGCACCTGAACGATGATGATGACCAGCAGGATGAGCGCCACGATGCCGGCCACGCCGACCACGCCCAGCAGCACCAGACCAAAATTGCGCAAAAACTCTTCCATAACCTCAAAGCGCCTCACATACGCCGAAGCGGCGGGCCAGGCCACGGCTCTCCGCGAGAGCCGGTCGCCGCCGCGCTAACTTGCCAACCAACTGCTCCGTGGGGCTATGCCTGAGTGAAGAAGAGCAGGATCATGATGATCGCGCCGGCCAATTCGACCGCGGCGCTCAGGCCCCAGCCGACGACGCCGCCCAGCGTCGCCCGCCAGGCCGGCCGCCACGCGCCGTGACGCACGTACTCGGCCACCAGAACGCCCACCCCATAGCCGACAATTGTCCCGAAGACGGGCAACGGCAGCAGGAACGTGCCCAGGATGCCGCCGATCAGGCCAACGACCAGCGTCCGCCACGACGCGCCCGTCTTCTTGGCCCCCAGCAGCGGCAGCCAGAGATCGGCCGTGCCGCTGACAATGGCCACGAGGGTGATCAGGGCGAAAGTCCACGGCGAAAACGTCGCAAAGCCATCGAACGGCCAGGCGTAGAACAACACGCCTGCCCAGACGATGAGCGTGCCGGGCAAGACGGGCAGAAACGAGCCGAGCACGCCGACGCCAAAGGCCACCATCACCACAAGGAGGACAAAACTCTCGCCCAGTGCGTCTAACATTGTAGGTCTATACGCAGGCGCGCGCCCGACGTTGCAACGGGGGGTTTGGCCGGCGGCGCTCAGAGGCTGCGGTAGGCATGGAGAAAGCGGTCGAACACGCCGGCGAGATATGGCCGCAGGCCGGCCATGGGGCCGACGCGCGACTGAGCCAGATCGGCCTCGCTGAGCTGGTTCAGCCGTTGCCAGATGGCCTTGTCGGGCATGTCGTCGCTCCAGCGGGCAAAGTAGGGGAACCAGGTCGTCAGCACGTGGAGGCAGCGCGCCGCGGGCACAGCCGCCCGGAAGCGCCGCGCCGAAAAGTGCTGGCCCATCTCGGCCGATAGCGTCAGCAGGTAGGTGTCGATGGCCGTCTCCTCAAACAGCGGCGCGACCTCGCGCAGGCGGATATGCGGCCGGCTATTGTTGTCCTCGTCTTCGCCCTCAGGCAGGCGCTCGTAGAGCAACGGGAAGCGCTCCAGGAAGGCGATGAGGTCGATCACGCCCGGCCCGTGTTGGGCGGTTGACCAGTCGATGAGGTACTGCTCGTCGAAGAGGGTCAGCCGCCAGTGGTCGGCCTGGGGCGCGCCGTGGATGAGCGTCCAGGGCAGGTCATCGAGCGTGGCCAGCAGCGGCACGGGATCGTCCAGCAGATCGGCCGCCGCGGCCAGATGCGCCTCGCCCAGCACGCCCGGCCAGCCGCCCAGGTCGCGCAAGGCCACCAGTCCGTTGGCCGCCTCCAGGAAGAGCGGCGCTAAGCGGCCGGCGCGGCGGACAGCGTGGCGCGACAGAATCGCTCCGGGGCCGTCCTCGAACAGCGGCAGGCGGTCGCCCTGCAGCGTGTCCCACGAATAAGGGCCTTCCGGCCGGTGGAGGAAGTGGGGAATCGCGCCGATGCCGGTGATGTCCTTGCGCCAGTGGGCGGCGTGGATGCGAGCCAGCGTGGCGATGATGGCGTCCACGTGCGCCGGCTGCCAGGTCGGCGGCGGGAAATCGTCGGGCACGTCCTCCAGGATGACCCAACTGGCGTCGCCATCGACGTGGGCGTAGTGGCAGGGGACGATGCCCGTGGCCGCCGGCTCGCCCAGAGCGTTGTAGAGCAGCGCCTCGACGACATTGGTCTGCTTGGCGATAAAAGTAATCGGGTCGGAGCAGCCGTCGAGCGTCAGGACGTAGCGGCGCATGTGGTGGGCGCGTTCAACGCGGGCGCGGCCGGGCGAAACAAGGGTGGTGTCCCACAGCGGTTCGGCGGTGACGGCGGTGACGACGACATCGGCCATCTCCGGTGAGCGCGACAGAAGGGCTGTCCAGGCCACCGGGTCGCGGCGCTGTAGCTGCAAGACATCGACGGGCAGGGGTTCCATTGCGGCGGAAGTGTAGCCAAGATCGCCGGGCGCGGCAACACCCGGCCGAACGGCCGAACTCAGGCGCTGTTCTATTCCTATTCTGGCGCTCTATGCTATGCTTAGGCCCGATGGACTCACGACTCTCGCGCTGGTGCGCCGGGCTGCTGGAAGCGGGTTGGCTGATCGCCATCCTGGCCGTACCTCTCTTCTTCAACATCCAATCCGAGCGCGTCTTTGAGCCGGACAAGCTGGCGCTGCTGCGCTCGCTTGTGCTGGTCATGGCCGCCGTCTGGCTGGTCGGCTTCATCGACCGGCGCGGCTGGCGGCAACGCGACTGGCTGCGGCCGTCGCACCCCGACGCGATCTGGCACCGGCCGCTGGTGCTGCCCGTGCTGGCCCTGGTGATCGTCTACGTGCTGGCGTCGCTCTTCTCTGTATCGCCGCGCGTCAGTTGGCTGGGTTCCTACCAGCGTCTGCAAGGGACGTACACAACCCTGTCCTACGTCGTCGTCTTCGCCCTGATGGCATCCACCATCCGCACACCGGGGCAAGTGCGGCGCGTCATCACCGTGGCCATCGTCACCAGCATCCCCGTGGCCCTCTACGGGCTGTTGCAGCATTTCGGGCAAGACCCGCTGCCGTGGGGCGGCGACGTGGAGGTGCGCGTGGCCGGCCACATGGGCAACGCCATCTTCATTGCCGCCTACCTGATCATGATTGTCCCTCTGACGCTCGGCCGGGCAGTGGACGCCCTCAGCGGCATCCTCAACGAGGAGCGGCTGGCCGCGGCCGACGTGGCCCGCGCCTCGGCCTACCTCTTCACGCTGGCCATCCAACTACTGACCATCTACTGGTCGGGCAGCCGCGGGCCGCTGATCGGCCTGGGCGTCGGCCTGTTCGCCTTCACGCTTGTGCTGCTGGTCTCCATGCGCGGCGCGGCGGCCGAGGGGCGGCGCGGCCGGGACGCGCTGGCCGGAGTGGCGTTCGTGCTGCCGGCGGTGCTGGCCCTGCTGCTTAGCCCGCTGGTGACCGGCATCGCCGGGCCGGCGGTGGCCTTCGGCTTCTTCTTCGGTGTCGTAGCCCTGTCAATTGTGGCCGTCTTCGTTCTGGCGGCGTTGCGGCGTGGGCGGCGCTGGCTGTGGCTGGCCTGGATGTTGTTGACCGTCTTCATGGCCGGCTGGCTGCTGCTGTTCAACGTGCCCGCGGAGCGCACCGCCGGACTGCGCGGCGTGCCCGTCGCCGGCGGCGTGCTGAATGTGCTCGACGAGTGGCGGGCGTTGCCCACCGTCGGCTCCTTCGGCCGGATGCTCGACCCGTCCGACACAACCGGCCGCGAGAAGAGCGGCCGGGTGCGCATTCTCATCTGGCAGGGCGTCGTTGAGCTGATCTCCTTCCACACGCCGCTCCAGTTCCCCGACGGCCGCGTTGACCCGTTCAACTGGCTGCGGCCGATCCTGGGCTATGGGCCGGAGACGATGTACGTGGCCTACAACCGCTTCTACCCGCCGGAGTTGGCCACGGTGGAGGCGCGCAATGCCTCGCCCGACCGGTCGCACAACGAGACCTTCGACGCGCTGGTGATCACCGGCCTGCTGGGGCTGGTGGCCTGGCAGGCGCTCTTCCTGAGCGTCATCCTGTTCGCCTTTCGCGCTCTGGGGGTCGTCGGCTCGCGGCGCGATGGGCTGATCCTAGTCGGGCTGTGGGTGGGCGGCGCGGTCGTGGCCGCGCTGCTGGCCGTGTGGCTGGCCGGCCCCATCTACCTGGGCGTGGCCGTGCCCGTGGGCGTCATCGTCGGCGTGGTGACCTATTTGATCTACCATGCGATCTTCGGCCGCGCCGCGCCGGGCGAGGATGGCAACAGCGCCCGCCCCTTCGCGCCCGACCAATTGCTGATGAACGCCCTCGTGGCCGCCGTGCTGGCCCACTACGTCGAAATCCACTTCGGCATCGCCATCTCGGCCACGCGGCTGCACTTCTTCGTCTACGCCGCGCTGATGCTGGCGCTGGTCAGCGTCCGCGCCCGCCCCACGGCCGCCCCCGCGGAAGCGCCGGCCGCCGCCGTCACGACAGACAAGCGCCGCCGCCGCAAGGCCGCCGCGCCCGCCCCGGCTGTCGCCGCCCGGCCCGCGCTGTGGAGCACACTGCTCGTCCCCGGCCTGCTGCTGACGCTCATGGTCGGCATCCTTGGCTACAACTTCATCACCTATGCCCTGCCGCCGGGCAAGACCATCACCGGCCCGGCCGACCTGTCCGCGGCCGAGGTCTTCCTACAATCGCTGACCCAAAACGCCCGCGCCGACTTCGCCGACTCGCCCTTTGTGCTGTCGCTGCTGGTGCTGTCGTGGGGACTGGGCTGGCTGATCTTCCTGAGCGAGATGGCCAAGCACGACGAGCTACGGCTGCGCGTCGGTACACCGTCCCGCGCCCGGCAGCAATTGGCCGCCGGCCTGCTGGCGCTGCTGGCGCTGGCCGGGGTGGCCGCGCGCCTGTTGGCCTCGCCGGCGACGCTGACCGGGACAATGGGGCAGAACGCGGCTCTATTGGGGGCGCTGATCTGCGCCGGCGTGGCCGTCTGGTTGTGGCTGGG
>JAIBAS010000466.1 GCA_019695075.1 Promineifilum sp.
CAAACAGCGTCGCCGCGGCCGACGCCATAGCGGCGGCCCGCTCCCTGTCGCCGCGCGCGGCACAGGCCCAGGCCAACCGCAAGCGCGCTTCGGCCTGCGCCGGCCCGTCGCGCAGCCCGTCGCGGCTCTCCGACTCGGCCGCCCACAGCTGCGCCGCCTCGTCTAGTTGCCCGCGACGCGCCAGGATGTCGCCCAACTCGACGCGGAACTCGCCATAGCCGCCCAGGGTGTGATAGAGATGCTCGGCCGCCCGCCCGTCGGCCTCGGCCGCTGCCAGAGCGCCGCGGCGGTGATGGACGGTCATACGGGCGCTGTGCAAGAACATTCGCGCCAGGTCTAAATCGGACGATGGCGCGGCGCGGCGCAACAGCCCATCGGCCTCGGCCAGCAGGGCCAGCGCGCCGCCGGCATCGCCCTGCCCCAACGCCACCTCAGCCCGATAACGCCGCAATCGCGCCCGCTCAATGAGCCGTTCCGGCGTGGCGTCATAGAGGGTCTGGCAATGCCGGAACAACGCCTCGGCCTCGGCCCACTCCCCGGCGTCCTTGTGGACGTAGCCCTGTTCAGACAGTATCTTAACCGCCCACTCCTGGTCGCTCAGCGCCTCGGCGGCGTGGAGACACCAGCCGTCCACCTGGGCGTAGGCGCGACGGTCGCCAACGTACCAGAGATAGCCGGTCAGCGCCGGGTACAGCCGCCGCAGCCCGGCCCATTCGCCGGCGGCGTGCAGCGCCTCGGCCACGGCCAGCAACTCCGGCTCCTCCGGCGCGAGCGGCCGGTAATCGCGCTCCGAGTCCGGCGGGCGGCCGACCTCCTCGGCCAGGGCGACGAAATAGGCCAGATAGGCGGCGTGGATGGCGGGGTAATGAGGGACGGCGCGAAGGCGGTCGCCGGCGTGATCGTGGAGGAGGGCATGGAGAGCCACGCGCGCGTCGTCGGGCAAGTCAACCAGGCCGAAGTCGGCCAGCGCCTCCCAGTCGGCCTGCGTCGGGCGCAGGCCGACCGCCTCGCCCACGGCCTGCACGGCCGCCAGCCGCATGGCCGGCGTGGCAAAGACCCCACAGAGCAGCAACGTTCGCCGCGCCGACGGCGGGACGGCGGCCAGCAGGTCATCGAACAGCCGCCGCAGCTTGCCCAGCGGCGTCCCGGCCCGGCCCACGCCGCGCGCCAATTGGGCATCTAACTCGGCCAGCGTGGCGACGACGTTGTTGGTCAACAGCCCGGCGGCCAGCCGCAGGGCATAGGGCAGGCTGCCGAGCCGGCTGACGATGCGGCCAACCAGCCGGTCGTCGCCCTCGCCGGCGACAGCCATCTCGCCGAGGTGGGCGCGGAAGATGCCGGCGGCGTCCTCCGGCCCAGGCGGGCGCAAGGCTACGGTGTGGACACCCAGGCCCGACAGGCGGCGACGGCTGGTGAAGACCCAGGTGATAGCCCGCAATTCCCAGACCAGATCGCGCACCTGCTCGCCCTCGCGCACGTCGTCGAGCAGGAAGAGGATGTTGACGCCGCGCAGCGCCTCGCGCAGGCGGCCGAACGTCTCACGGCGATTGTCGGCGGTCAGGGCGTCGGCCGCCAGCGGTACACCCAGCAGGTAGGCCACGTTACGGATGACGGCGGCGCCGTCCTGACCGGGGGCGAGGGTGAGGAACTCACAGCCGTGGTCGAAGTCGCCGGCGCAGGTGCGCAGCGCCTCCTGCGCCAGGCACGTCTTGCCGATGCCGCCCATGCCGGTGATGAGGACGGAGCGACGGGCCTTGACTAGCTGCCGTAACTCGGCCAACTCGGCGGCGCGGCCGGCGAAGGGCGGCAGGTGGTCGGCGCCGAAGTGGAGGCGGTGGGGCAACGTGGGCGCGTCCGGCGTCAGGCCCGGTTGCGCCCGGGGCACGCGAAAGCCCAACGTCGCGCCGACATCGCGCAGGAAGGCGTCGGCCTCGGCGGCGGTTAGGCCCAGGGCATCGGGCAACAGCTGCAAGACGGGCAAATGGCTGACGTCGGGCAGGTTGTCGCCGTCGCGCCAGCGGCCGAGGGTGCTGCGGTGGATGGGACAATCGTGATCCGTCAGCCACGTGGCCAACTGGTTTAGGGACACGCCGCGCGATTCGACGACGGCCAGAAATGTCTGCGAGAAGGAGCGTCCAACCATGAGCACCCACACACACGTTCCAGCGGCTTGCGCTGAACGTGTTGCACGCATGCAACAGCGGGTATTGTATACTTGGTTGGTGGGTGAGTCGATTAAACAGTAGACGTTGGGGTGTTTCAGTCGCGTTGCTGTTTCCGCAGGCTTCCTACTGTGCCAATGGGTTACCGGTGAAAGAGTCACCCGCGCCGGCAAGGGTACTGCCCTATGCCCAAGAAGACAGGCTCGCCTAATGATCATTTGCCCCTACTGCCAAGCTTCAGTTCGAGACACAGCCAACTTCTGTGGTCATTGCGGCCACGCCTTGCGAGAAGTAGCAGCCGCCACGCCATCCCCGCTGCCTTCACCTCACCCTTGGTCTCTCCCCATCCAAGAGCCGGTTACAGAGCCGGCGGCCCCGCTCATCGAACCAGAGGAAGGCTCACCCAAATACCCTTTCACCATTCACCGCGAGGGACGGATGTCGCCAAAGGTGCAGATCACGGATGCTGATGGCACGCTTGTCTGCGTCGTCCAGGGCGCCACCACCGCAACTTTTACCTTCGGCGCTGGTCCACAACCAGTGGTCTGGCAGGCAAAAGGAGGTCTGGGCAAGACAAGATCGATCTTCGATGAAGCCGGCAACCTCATAGGCAAGACAAAGGAGGTCGGTTATCTCATCCACAAGCGGCACCTCTTAGTGATGGATGCATTCGATAACCTGGTCGCTGACTTTGCGCCTCACGGCGCGAGACCACCAAGTGCTAGGGCTGTCATTCTGGGTAGCCCGCTGGCCAGTCTGATGGTTCGCAATGCTGAATCCATGACCGTCACCGTGGGCGATCAGGAGGCGTTTGTCATCACCGGCAAGTTCCCAGAATTCACGATGACGGCCCTGGTTGATATCGAAGCGCCACAACAGATGCAACGGCTTCTTCTGGTCGGCGCCAACTTGATGACAGCGATGGCGTCTCAGCTTTAGGCAGCAGGCTGCCAAGGAAGTAGTAAAGAGTAGACCGCTATGAATGACAGATCGAAGTTGACCCAATGGCTCGTTTGGGCCATTGCTTGTGCATTGGTTATGTTCTTGGGCTATCTGCTTTTGAGCGCTGCCGGTGGATGAGTTGTCGCCCTTCGCGCCGGTTTGAGAGCTGCGTGCCGGCGTCGGAATAGCAACCCAATGCCGGAAGCCAGGGCTGGCCTACATAACTATGAACTATTGCCAGCCAGAGCAGCCAGACAAGGCAGGTGCGGCATGGCAAAGGGCTACTCTTTATCACTGACATCGCTGGGATATGCTTTTCGCTCCATGCCTCCAGCTTATCTCCCCTCGCCAAAGTTTATAACAGACTCTACTCACCCACCAAATACCGCCGCAACCCCTCAATCTGCTCATCAAGAAAATCCCGGCAAACCGGCACGTCGTCCATGAAGGCGTCGAAGCCGTGGAACGCGCCATCGACCACCACCAGCTCACAAGCAACACCGCACCGCCGCAGCCGGTCGGCATAGGCGACGTTCTCCTCGTAGAACAGATCGAGCGAGCCAACGCCGATCCACGCCGGCGGCAGCCCGGTCAGGTCTTCGCGCCGACCCGGAACGGCGTAGGGCAGCGTCTCGGCCTGGCCGGCCGGTTGGCGAAGATACGACTCCCAGCCGAAGCGGTTCTGCTGTGGCGTCCAGGTCAGCGTGTCGGGGTGGGCCACGTCGGCGCACAGGGCTGAGCGGTCGTCGAGCATCGGGTAGGCCAGCAATTGAAAGGCGATGCCCACCTCGCCCCGGTCGTGGGCCATCTGGGCCAATGCCGCCGCCAGCCCACCGCCCGCGCTGGCCCCGCCCACGGCGACGCGCGCGGAATCGATCCCCAGCGCCGCGGCCCGGTCGTGGAGCCACTTCAGCGCCGTGTAACAGTCGTCAATGGCCGCCGGATAGGGATGAGTGGGCGCAAGACGATACTCAACGGAAACGACAACGATGCCCAACGCCTGC
>JAIBAS010000264.1 GCA_019695075.1 Promineifilum sp.
TCGGGCGTGCCCACGGAGCCGGCCGCGGCCACCCTGGCGGCGACGCTGGCGGCGGCAACGGCGACGACCACACCCACGGGCACGGCCACCGTCTGCGTCAACGCCTTCCTCGACGCCAACGGCAACGGCCTGCGCGACACCGACGAGGGCTACGTCGCCGGGGTGACGTTGACAGTTGCCCAGGGCGCGACGGTCATCGGGCAGGCCGTCTCCACCGGGCAGGCGGAGCCGCTGTGTTTCGGCAATCTGGCCGCGGGCACGTTCCAGGTCGGCCAGACGCTGCCGCCGACGCTGGAGACGACGACGCAGCCCAACGCCACGGTCGATGTCGCCGCCGGGCAAACGGTCGCCCTGGAGTTCGGCAGCCGGCTGCGCACCACGCCGACCGCCCCGCCGCCCACGGCCACGGCCGACCCGGCCCAGGCCGCGGCAACGGCCACGGCCGCCGCGACGGCCGCGGGCGCGGCGGAGGGCGGCTCGAACTGGTTAGTTTATCTGGGGCTGGGGGCGATTCTCGTCGGCGTGGCGCTGCTGGGGGCGCTGTTGTTCACGCTGCTGCGGCGCTAGTCGGCCGAGGCGGGCAACGGCGCGTTTCATGGGTTGTCCCCCCTCTATGATGCCGTATAGAGCCGTTCAACCTTAATTTCGCGCTGCTTTTGCCGGGCCTGCCAGAGATCATACTGGGTCTGCTGGTTGAGCCAACTCTCGGCCGAAGTATCGAAGGCGATAGATAGGCGAATAGCCATCTCCGGGCTGATCCCTGTCCGGCCGTTCAGAAGCGCCGACAACGTTTTGCGGCTGACGCCAAGGGCCTCCGCGGCCCTGGTGACGCTCAACCCTAGCGGAACAAGACACAACTCGCGTAACACTTCTCCAGGATGAGGCGGATCGTACATCATTGTGGTAGTCCTCGTAGTTGACAATATACGCATTGCCGTCTTTGAACTCAAAACGGTCGATATCGCCGCCGGGCAGACGGTCGCTCTGGAGCTTGGCAGCTGGCTACGCACCACGCCAACCGCCCCGCCGCCCACGCCTACAGTGCTACAGCAACGTACTCACTGACCGAGTGCGGAGTAGGAATAGGCAGGCCGTCCTCCTGCATTAGCTCCAAATGGAGGACAATCGCTTCTTGGATTAAGGTCAATACCTCATCTTTGGTATCGGCAACCGCCACGCAACCGGGCAAATCGGGCACGTAGGCCCCGTAGCCGTCTTCCCCGCGTTCGATAACAACCATGTATTCCATGCTTCTTTACTCCTTCAGTTGAGCTTGCTTCAGAACACTATTGAGCGTTCCTGGTGGCATATCTTTGCCAGGGTTGCCCGATACGGTCACGATGCCGGGCTTGCTTAGATGCCTGAACTGTCGATGACTTCCTCTAATCCGCACTAGGTACCAGCCGTCGTCCTCGATCAGCTTGATAACCTCTCGAACCTTCATGGGTAAACTCCGATATAGCAATCGGCTTCAGCGAATATAGCAACTGCGGCCTGAATAATACCATAACTGACGATCCCTCTACTACTTGCTATACTCCCCTCAGATCGCAAACCTGGTTTCTTTCAACATTTAGCAAAGGGGATCACATGGCCCTACACCCACTGGCCGGGCAGCCGGCCCCACGCGAACGGCTTGTCAACGTACCCAGGCTCGTCTCGGCCTACTATACCAACCATCCCGACCCGGCCGACCCGCTGCAGGCGGTCAGCTTCGGCACGTCCGGCCACCGCGGCACATCGCCGGGCGGCACGTTCAACGACGACCACATCGCCGCCATCAGCCAGGCCGTAGCCGAATACCGCGTCGGGCAGGGCATCGCCGGGCCGCTCTTCGCGGGCATGGACACCCACGCGCTGTCGGAGCCGGCGCTGGCCACGGCGCTGGAGGTCTTCGCTGCCAATGGCGTTCACGTCGTCATCCAGCGCGGCCTCGACTACACACCCACGCCGGTCATCTCCCATGCCATCCTGACGTGGAATAGCGACCGCGCGCGCCCGCGGGCCGACGGTATCGTCATCACGCCGTCGCACAACCCGGCCGAGGATGGCGGCTACAAGTACAACCCGCCCGAAGGCGGCCCGGCGGACACGACGACGACGAAGTGGATTCAAGACCGGGCCAACGCCCTGCTGGCCGGCGGGCTGCGTGGCGTGCGGCGCATCTCCCTGCGCCGGGCAATGGCCGCCGACACGACCGAGGAGCGCGACTACATCACGCCCTACGTCGAGGATTTGGCCGCCGTGGTCGATATGGAGGCCATCGCCGCCGCCAAGCTCCACATCGGCGTCGATCCGTTGGGCGGCTCCGGCATCCATTACTGGGAGCCGATCGCCGCGCGCTACGGGCTGCACCTGACCGTCGTCAACCCTTACGTCGATCCGACCTTCGGCTTCATGAGCGTCGATCACGACGGCAAGATCCGCATGGACTGCTCGTCCCCCTACGCCATGGCCGGCCTCATCCGCCTGAAGGACGATTTCGACATCGCCTTCGGCAACGACCCCGACTACGACCGCCACGGGATCGTCACCCGCAGCGCCGGGCTGATGAACCCCAATCACTTCCTGGCTGTGGCCATCTGGTACCTGTTCCAGAACCGGCCGGCCTGGCGCGCCGACGCGGCCGTGGGCAAGACGCTGGTGTCCAGCTCGATGATCGACCGCGTGGCCGCGCATCTGGGCCGGCGGCTGGCCGAAGTGCCCGTCGGCTTCAAGTACTTCGTCGCCGGCCTGCTCAGCGGCGACTATGGCTTCGGCGGCGAGGAAAGCGCCGGGGCGTCGTTCCTGCGCCGCGACGGCACGGTGTGGACGACCGACAAGGACGGCTTCATCATGGACCTGCTGGCCGCCGAAATCCTGGCCCGCACCGGCCGCGACCCCGGCGAGCACTACCGCGCCCTGGCCGAGCGCTTCGGCGACCCGGTCTATCAGCGGGCCGACACGCCCGTGTCCGCGCCGCGCAAGGCCGTGCTGGCCAACCTGTCGCCGGAACTGGTGCGCGCCGACACGCTGGCCGGCGAGCCAATCGTCGCCAAGCTGACCCGCGCCCCGGCCAACGACGCCCCCATCGGCGGGCTGAAGGTCGTGGCCGAAAACGGCTGGTTCGCCGCCCGCCCCAGCGGCACGGAGAACATCTACAAGATCTACGCCGAGAGCTTCCTGGGGCGCGAGCACTTGCAGCGGATTCAGGCCGAGGCCGGGACGATCATCGACGACGCCTTCGCCGCGGCGGGCGTGTGAGGTGAGCGACGGCTTTGCGGCGCGCTATGGCCCGTGGGCGCTGGTCACGGGCGCATCGTCGGGCATCGGCCGCGCTTTCGCCCACCGGCTGGCCGCGCGCGGGCTGAACGTCGTCCTGGCCGCGCGGCGGGCGGAGCGGTTGGAGGCGCTGGCGGCCGAGTTGGCGGCGACGTGCGGCGTGCTGGCCTGCCCCGTCCCGGTCGATCTCTGCCGCGATGACTTCCTCGACGTCATTCGCGCCGCCACCGACGGGCTGGACATCGGCCTGCTGGTCAACAGCGCCGGCTACAGCCTGACCGGGCCATTCCTCGACGCCGACCCCGACGAGATGCTGCGCCTGTTCAACGTCAACGGCCGCGCGCCGCTGCTGCTGACGCGCGCCTTCGGCCCGGCCATGCGCGCGCGGCGGCGCGGCGGCATCGTCATGGTGTCGTCGGTCGTGGCCTTTGTGGGCACGCCCCAGTGGAGCCTCTACGCGGCCACCAAGGCATTCGACCTGCTCCTGGGCGAGGGGCTGGCCGCCGAGTTGCGCGCCGATGGCGTGGACGTGCTGACGTTGGCCCCCGGCACGACGCGCACCGAGTTTCTCGACGCGGCCGGCCTGAGCGACCGCCTGAGCCTGTCGGCCGAGCGCGTCGTCGATGACGCCCTGGGCCAGCTGGGGCGGTCGGACATCGTCGTGCCCGGCTGGTTCTATCGCGGCGGCACGCTGGCCATGCGCCTGCTGCCGCGGTCGGTCAACCGGGCCGTGTTCGGCCGCTTCCTGGCCGCCATGCGGACGGAGGAGTAGCGCCATCGCCCGCCGAGCCGGTCCGTGGCGCGCGGCGCTCTTGCCGGCGGCCGTGGTCGCCGTCGCC
>JAIBAS010000020.1 GCA_019695075.1 Promineifilum sp.
TGGCCGGGCAGCGCACCGCCGACGTGGGGCCAATGCTGGCCGCCCTGCCGCTGGCCGAACCGGCGCGGCTCGACCTGTCGCTGGGGCCGCTGGCCACGTGGCTACCGCGCCTGCCTTTCCGCCCGGCGCAGATTCAGGTCGAAGTGCTGCCCTAGCCGCCCGCCGGCCGATCCCGTGGGCTAAACGTCGTGCAACGATTGGGCCGCGGCCGTCGTCTAGAGAGATAATAGTGGCAGACGACGGGCCGCCATGGCGCGCGCCCCGCGCAGAGACGACGAACGGAAGCCTATGCCCAACAACATCCACCCCGGCCGCGTCATGGCCCTCGACCTGGGCGAGAAGCGCATCGGCATCGCCCTGAGCGACCCGACGCGCACCATCGCCTCGGCCCACAGCGTCCTCGCTCGCCGCTCGCGGCTGGAGGACACCGCCCACTACAGCCGCCTCATTGCCGAGAACGGCGTCAATCTGCTCGTCATCGGCCTGCCCATGACCCTCGGCGGGCGCGAGGGCGAGCGGGCCGGCTGGGTGCGCGATTACGCCGCCGACCTGGCCGAGCGCCTGCCCGTGCCCATCGTCTTCTGGGACGAGAGCCTGAGCACGGTGGAGGCCGAGGCCGCTCTGCGCGCCCAGGGGCGGCGCGGGCGCAAGCTGCGCCAGCGCATCGACGCCGTGGCCGCGACCGTCATCTTGCAGTCCTATCTGGACGCCCAGCGCGGAGCAACGCCCGATGACTTCTGAGGCGCGGCCGGAGAAGCGCTCGGCCGGCGGCTGCCTGTTGCGGCTGGCCGTGGTCGTGGTCGTCCTGGCAGCGATGGGCGCGACGGCGGCCATGCTGCTGCGCGGCCCGCTGCGCGCCGACCCCGACGTCAATCCCGCCCTCGACCCCGTCCGCCGGACGGTTCTGAAGCTGTATTTGTCGGAGCACGCCGAAGAACTGGCCGGGCCGGCCGGCAGCGGCGCCGCGCCGGTGATCTTCGCCATCACCCCCGGCGAGGGCGCGGCGGCCGTCGCCGAGAACCTGCGCGCCGCCGGCTTGCTCAACAACCCGGAGTTGTTCCTCAACTACCTGACCTACTACGGCCTCGACGGCGGCCTGGTGGCGGGCGAGTATCAACTCAACCCGCAAGCGACTATCCCCGAGCTGGCCGAGGCGCTCGGCTCCGGCCGCGCGCAGACGCTGGAGTTGCGCTTCTTGGCCGGCTGGCGCAGCGAGGAGATGGCCAATTATCTCGCCGTCGTCGCCCCGGCGCAGATCGACGCCGCCGACTTCCGCGAGGTGGTCAGTTCGCGGCGCGGGCTGAGCGGCAGCTACAGCTTCCTGGCCAGCCTGCCGGAGGGCGCGTCGCTGGAGGGCTACCTCTTCCCCGACGCCTACACCGTCGCCCCGGACACGACGGCCGTGGCCCTGGTGGACAGCATGCTGGCCCGCTTCGACGCCACGGTGACGCCGGCCATGCGCCAGGCCTACGGCACACTGGGTCTGTCGCTGCGCGACGCTGTGGTTTTGGCGTCGATCATCGAGAAGGAGGCCGTGCTGGACGAGGAGAAGCCGCTCATGGCCGCCGTCTTCCTCAACCGGCTGGCCGCGGGCATGCCCTTGCAGGCCGACCCGACGGTGCAGTATGCCCTCGGCTATCAGGCGGCCACGGGGAGTTGGTGGAAAGCGCCGCTGACGGTCGAAGACCTGGCCGTAGCCTCGCCCTACAACACCTACCTCGCCGCCGGCCTGCCCCCCGGCCCGATCAGCAATCCCGGCCTGGCCTCGCTGGCCGCCGTGGCCAACCCGGCCGCTGTCGATTACCTGTTCTTCGTCGTCGATTGCGCCGCGACCACGCCCGGCGCGCACGTCTTCAGTGTTACCTATGATGAACACCTGGCCAATGTGGCGCGCTGCCGCTAGGTTGCTGGCCCTGGCGCTGGCCGCGGCGCTGCTGGCCGGCTGCGCCTCCGTCGGGCCGGTGGTCAAGATCGGCCTGGTGGCCCCCTTCGAGGGACGCGACCGGGCCGTGGGCTACGACGCCATCTACGCCGCGCGGCTGGCCGTGCGCGAGGTCAACGCCCGCGGCGGCATCGACGGCACGCGCGTGGCTCTGGTGGCGCTGGACGACCGCGGCGACCCTACGCTGGCGACGCAGACGGCCGCGGCCCTCGTCGTCGATCCCGGCGTCGTCGCCGTCGTCGGCCACTACTTGCCGGCCACGACCGCGGCGGCTACGGACATCTATGCGAAGGCGGAGATGCCACTGCTCGTCGCCGGCGCGTCCCCCTTCGCCGCCGCCGACCCGGCTGCCCTGCCCGCCGACTTCGTCGCCGCCTACGAAGCCGTGACGCCCTTCGACGAAACGCCCGGCCCCTACGCCGGGCCGACCTACGACGCCTTTGGCCTCCTCTGGGCCGCCTTAGCGCAGGCTAAGGAAAGTGGGGGTGAACTGTCCCGCGCCTCTGTCCAACAGGCGCTGCGTGGATTAGAATACCAGGGCGTGACAGGGACCGTCTACCAGCCCTGATCCGCCCCACGGAGCGAGCCGCATGATTATCAGACGCATTCTCGGCCTCATCATCCTCCTGACCGCGCTGGTCATCGCGGCCGGCAGCATCTATGCCGCCGTGGTCGTCGGCGACACCCTGGCCAACCTGGGCAGCAGCATCCGCGACAACCTCGCCCTGGCCTCCGAGAGCCTGGACACGGCCCGCAACACGCTGCAACTCTCGCGCGACACCTTCGACGACGTCAACGGCGGGCTGGGCACGGCCGTGCAGGCCACCGCCAACGCCTCGCGCACCATCGGCGACAGCCAGCCGATGATCGACAACGTGGCCATCGTGACCACACAAGAAGTGCCTGAGGCGGTCGAAGGTATTCAGGCGGCGCTGCCCAATCTCATTCAGGTGGCCGGCGGCATCGATAGCACGCTGCGGACGTTGAGTTCCATCGGCATCGACCGCACTATCAATCTGCCCTTTGGCGGCTCCATCCCTCTCCAGTTCGACCTGGGCATCGACTACGCCCCGGAGGAACCCTTTGACGCGACGCTGCGCGACTTCCAGACGAGCCTCGACGGCCTGCCGGAGAGTATGCGCGGCCTGGAAGACGACCTGCAACAGACCAGCGACAACCTGGGCGCGCTGGCGACCGATTTGCAGGCCGCCTCAGACAATCTGGCGGTCATCAACGGCCGCGTCGGCGAAGTGCTGCCCCTGCTGGATCAATACCTGACCCTGGCCGACCAGTTGAGCGTCACCGTCGCTCGCGTCGATGCCGACATCGACCGGCAGCTGGAGATGCTGCGCCTGGGGGCCATCGGCCTGCTCAGCCTGCTGGCCCTGTCGCAGCTGGCCCCGCTGGTGCTCGGCTGGGAACTGTTGACCGGCCGGCGCGGCCCGGCCCGGCCCGTCGAGGTCATCCGCGAGACGGTCATCGCCCCGGCGCCTGTCGCGCCGCCGGCCGACACCACGCCCATTACGGCCATCCTGCCCCCGCCGGCCGACACCGTGCCGATGCCCGCGGAGGAGTGGTCGCCGGTGGCTTCGCCGGAGGACGATGACAGCGTCTAGGCCCGTGCTGGCCCGCGCCCTGGGTCTGCTGACCGCCGTCCTGCTGGCAACCGCCTGCCGGGGCACGGAGACGGCGGCGACGCCGGCCGACCGGGCGCAGTCCGTGGCCGGGGCGACGACGGCGCTGCTGCCCACGCCCACGCTGGCCAGCGGCCAGAGCCAGGGGGATGCCCCCGCCGTCGCCGCCTGGACGGGAGCCTGGGACGCCGCAGCGGCCACGGGACGCGACCTGATCGCTCAGGGAAAAGTCGGAGCGTTGCTCGTCGCGGGTGGCCAGGGGACACGGCTGGGATTCGACAAGCCCAAAGGGATGTTCCCGGTCGGCCCGCTCTCCGGAAAGACGCTCTATCAGTGGTTTGCCGAGCAACTGCGTTGCCGGTGCGCCGAGGCGCGGCGGTCGATCTCCTACTTCATGATGACGAGTAACGCCACGCACAACGAGACACTCGACTTCTTCAAGGAGAACGGCTTCTTCGGGCTGGTCAAAGACGACGTCTTCATGTTCCAGCAGGGGCTGCTCCCCGCCATCGCGGCCGACAGCG
>JAIBAS010000444.1 GCA_019695075.1 Promineifilum sp.
CCTCGGCGCTGATGCTGACGCCGCTGCTGCTGATGGTGACGCTCTCCAGGTGGAGCAGGGGGGCCTGGGCCAGCACCTCCTTCTGCTTGGTGATCTTGAGGCGCTCGCTGTATTTGCCGACGTGGGAACCGAACTGGTCGGCGATGAGGTCGTGGATGATGGGCATGATTATTCGACACCTCCTTAACTTGACATAATGTTAAAGCAACACCTAAAGCATTTTCAGCAGACTGGCCGCCGATTGATGCGCGGTCGCCGGCCTTACTTTGATTGAACCATGCCCGGGCGAACTCCCCACTTCCCGCGGGCAATACGGTAGGGCAACCGCATATAGATGTGATAGCACCGGAATAGCACGCTGATGGGCGCTGATGCCGCGCTGATTCCCGCTGCCAGAACACCTCTTTCAGCGAAAATCTGCGCTCTTCTCAGCGAAAATCAGCGTGCCATCACTATATGCGGTTGCCCTGGGGCAATACGGGCTGTAATTGGCGTTGTAAGCAAAGGGTGCGAGAATTGGAGTGTTCCCGCGGCCAAACTATGATGTCCTCAATGGAACTGCACGACCTCTCCGCCACACGCATCGCCCCCTATGGGGGTCGCGACGACCAGATTCGGCGCGTTGCCCGCGTTCTGGAGATCATCCAGCAGATCGCCGCCGCCCCCGGCTACTGGAGCCGCCGCACGTTGGCCGAATATCACGAGATCGGCGAGCGGATGATCCAGAAAGACCTGGAGCTCATTCGCGTCCGGCTGCGCTTGGGGCTAGAGCATGACGGCGGCGCCTACTCCTTCGCCACCCTGCCCCACCTGCCGACGCTGAACTACACGTTGGGCGAGGCGCTGGCCCTGGTGGCCGCCGTGCGCGCCGCCCAGGCCATGCCCGGCATCAACTCGGCCGACCTGGCCGCGGCCGTGGCCCGTCTAGAATCCATCTTTCCCGACGAGTTGCGCCCCCTGCTGCGCCAGGCCACCGAGCAACTGCCGACCGAGGCCGAGCGCGGCCGGCGACACGTCATGCTGGCCCTGCTCCACCGCGCCTGGGTCGAACGCCGCCGCGTGCGCATGGAGTATCTGACAAGCTCGCGCGACGGCGAGATCAACGAGCGGACGGTAGAGCCATATCACATCATGCCCTACATGCGCGCCTGGTATCTGGTGGCCTATGACCACCGGCGCAGCGCGGTCCTCGACTTCAAGCTCGACCGCGTCCTGTCGGCGCGGCTGCTCGACGAGACCTACACCATCCCGCCCGACTTCGACATCGACGACTACCTGGGCGATAACTGGGGCATCATGCGCGACGCCGGGCCGCCGGCCGAGGCGGTCGTTCTGCTCTTCGCGCCGGAAGCGGGGCGTTGGGTGGCCGAAGAGCGCTGGCACAAAAGCCAGCGCGCCGAGGTGCTCCCGGACGGCCGCGTCTGTGTTGAGTTTTTCGTCAGCGTCACGCCGGAGATGGTGCGCTGGCTGCTGTACTATGGCGCGGACGTGTGGGTGGAGCGGCCGGGGTGGTTGCGGGAACGGTTAATGGAGGCGCACAGGTTGGCGCTGGCGGAACCTACTGTATCCTCTGGCGGATCGTAGGCGGCACTGACCTCTAAACCAAACATGTTTCAGTACTCTCTGAGAGTCACTAACAATTGTACAAAGGCGGGAATATTCGTCAATAGCAGCAGTTGGCACCTCTAAACCAAACATGGGCGTTGACAGACGCGCTTGTTGTGAGTATACTAGCTTCAAGTTTGAGTTGGAGGTGGCATATGTCTTCATTCGGTTTTGTAGCGTGTGAACCGCTCTCAGGAGATCAAATCGGTGTGCGCTTTCACCAAATCGGCTCCTATGAGAATTTCATGTCATTGATCGGCGAATTCAAATTGAGCTTCCCAGAACGCTACTGGGGAGATGACCAATGGGTTATCCCACTGGTGCAAATGCCAAAATTGCAAATGTTTTGTATTCAACGGGGTTTACAGGTGAAGTGGCAGGAGCGGCGAGCGCAGCAACTTAGGCTTTTCTAGGCATGGGGAAAACAGAAGAAGCAATGCTAACTTACACCGGTCATCCTTTACTAGATGTCGGCGCGGCAACGATAACCGTCTTCAGTGGCAAGGACCGCCCGGAGGAATTGACCGACGCCGACCTGGAGGCCGCGGCCGACTACATGGCCGCCAACTACCCTCGTCCCCCGTTGCGCGGCTACCTGACCACTGTTTTCCCCAACGCCGACGGCTTCACCCAACCCGCCTACTTCAACGACCCGGCCAAGCAGGCCCGCTACGCCGACCTGGTGCTGCGCGCCTTCCGCGACGCCGTGCCGACATTGGATGAGCGCGACCCTTTCCTCGACCGCCCCGTGCCCAACGTCTCCTACAATGTCAAGGACGAACTGCCCGCCGGCCGCGCCTATCGCCAGCACATCCCGATGCAGATGGGTGTCGGCGTCATCAACTTCTACGCCGAGGGCGACGCCGGGCTGCCCGTCTCCGGCGCGGCGCTGCTGGCTTTCCAGGCCCTGCCGCTGGGCTGCGCCAAGTGCGGCGGCCGGCCGCTGGCCGTCCACTCCGACAACCCGGCCATCCTGCGCCACTTCGCCGGCCGCTTCCTGGAGGACAACCGCCGGGCCATCGCCCTGCAACAGGCGGCCGATGGCGACAAGATGCCCGAAGCCGACCGCAGCTTTCGCACCCTGTTGATCGAGACGCTCCTGGCCGCGCGCGAGATGCAAGCCCGCAGCGCAGCCCGCGAGACCCCCTTCTCCGTCACTGCCTACCACTTCAGCAACAGCGGCCAGGGGGCCAGCCTCGACCTGTATCACTTGCCCGGCCAGGTCATCCTCTACCTGCGCGAGATGCTGGCCGCCGACTACGCCCAGACGTGGGGGCGGCTGGTAGGCGCGGCGTGGGAGCGGCCGAAGCTGAAGCGCGGCCAGCCCCCGACCGACTTCCGGCCGCGGCGCAACTGGCTTTATGAAGACCTGTTCCAGGTGGCCAACGACCCGCAGCGGTACGCGCCCCGTTTTATTCGCACCTACTTTCTCCGCCGGGCTTATCGCTATGCGCGCCAGGACGAGACCGACCCGCGCGGCGGCTACTCCACCCGCGACGAGGCGGCCCTTGTTTCCTGGCGTCTGCTCGAACCGTTTCTCAAGAGGATTCTGGCTATGCAACAAGCACGAATTAACCACATCCGCGCCCTGGGCGACGCGCTGGCGGCCTACGTCCGCGAGGAAAACGACCGGCGCTTCTTCCGCGAGTTCTACGTCCTGGGGCGCTACGATCAACTGCGCGTGGCCCTGCTGAAGGCCAACAACCGCCACGTTGCGCGCGGCCGCAAGCCCTTACTCACCCTTGACGGCTATCTTAGCGTCTTCGAGGAGGGCGAAGAACTGGCCCGCGCCGATTGGCGGCTGGCCCGCGATCTGGTGCTCATCCGCATGATCGAGCAACTCTACGAAAGCGGCTGGCTGGGCCGCAACGAAGACGTCATCGCCGAAGCGGACACCGAGGCGAATAACGATTCCGACGACACACATTAGAGGAGAACCCGACAATGGCTTTTATCACCGGTCTGATTCTGGTCGACGCTCCAGCGTCGGCGTTGAACAACCAGGGCTCCATGCCCGGCGCGCGCACCGACAACACCATCGGCGTCAAATTTATTAGCACCCGTGAAGGCGCCTTTCCTTACGTTACCGCTCAGGCGTTCCGCTATTGGTTGCGCGAGACGCTGGCCGAGAATACCAATTGGCGCGCCGCCCCCATTTACCGTGAAGAAAAAGTGGCCTACACCGACGCCAACCCTATTCGCTGGTGGGACGACGACCTGCTGGGCTACATGCGCGCTCCGTCTAAGCGCGAATCGGCGGCCAAGAAGCGTGAGGAAGACGCTACGCGAGCCGGCGAAACGCCGACGGCCGAAACGGTCACCCGTGTTTCTCCCTTTCGCGTCAGCACACTCGTATCGCTTGCGCCGGTGACGATTACCGATGATTTCGGCGTCATGAGCCGCCACGATGGCGACCCGGTGCCCCATGAGCACCAGTTCTACCGCGCCACCCTGCGCGGCCTCTTCTCGCTCGATCTGGCCGCCGCGGGA
>JAIBAS010000294.1 GCA_019695075.1 Promineifilum sp.
GGCTGGTGCTGCGCGGCAAGGCCACGGCCGCCCGCGCGCCGGAGCTGCTGGCCATCCTGCGCGATGTGTTGCTGACCGTCCGGCTGGACAACCGCGACCGCTTCCGGCAAATTCTGCTGGAGAGCAAGGCGCGGCTGGAGGCGCAACTGGCCCCCGCCGGCCACGCCCTGGCCAACACCCGCCTGCGCGCCCACTTCCACCCGGCGTTGCGCGTCGAGGAAACGTTCGGCGGCATCAGCCAGCTGCTCTTTCTGCGGCAACTGGCCGAGCAGGTCGAGGCAGACTGGCCCGGCGTGCTGGCCCACCTGGAGGCGACGCGGGCGGCGCTGGTAACTCGCGCCGGGGCGTTGGCCAACGTGACCCTGGACGCGGCCGGCTATGCTGCCTTTGCGCCGCGGCTGGAGGCGTTTCTGGGAGCGCTGCCGCTGGGGGACGACGAACGACGGACGACGGACGACGGCTGGAGCGAAGGCGGCGGTCGGCCGTCGGCCGTCGGCGGTCTGTTCCCCCCACGCGAGGGCTTCGCCTTCCCCTCGGCCGTCAACTACGTCGCTAAGGGGGCCAACCTCTATGACCTGGGTTACGCCTACCACGGCTCCATCGCCGTCATCAACAACCTGTTGCGTAACGACTACCTGTTGCAGAAGATCCGCATCCAGGGCGGGGCCTATGGCGCGTTTGCTACCTTCAGCCCCAACGCCGGCGTGCTGACCTTCCTGTCCTACCGCGACCCGAACCTGGCGGATACCCTGCGTGCCTACGACGGCGCGGCCGATTTTCTGCGCGACCTGTCGCTGGATGAGGCGGCGCTGGCCCCGGCTGTCGTTGGCGCCATCGGCGCGATCGACGCCTACCTGCTGCCCGACGCCAAGGGTTACACGTCGCTCGTCCGTTACCTGACCAACGAGACCGACGCCTACTTGCAGACCGTCCGCGACCAGGTGCTGGCGACGACGGTCGAGGACTTCCACCGCCTGGCCGACGTTGTCGCCCAGGTGGCGGAAGTGGGCGACGTGGTTGTGCTTGGCAGCGCGGAAGCGATGGAAAGGGCGGCGGCTGAAGGGGGGGCGTTGGCGGTTACGAAGGTGATGTAGGGGCGCGTACGGCCCTCAGTAACCGGCGCGGCTACCTGACCGT
Source organism: Promineifilum sp. (assembly GCA_019695075.1). Lineage (GTDB taxonomy): Bacteria > Chloroflexota > Anaerolineae > Promineifilales > Promineifilaceae > Promineifilum. Next base: position 1,138 of record JAIBAS010000294.1, read on the forward strand.
GGCTCCCGACTATCACAGTTGAGGCGCGTCGGACTGGGGGCCGAGCCTCTTCCAGACCGGTCTGCTGGCCGACGTACTCAACCTGAGCGGTTCGCTGGCTACCGCGCCCCAGGCTGACCCCACGCGGCTGGGCATGTGGGGGCACTCGATGGGCGGCATCACCACCAAAGGCCGCCAAGTTCTGACCTCGGCCCACAGAACATACCCCCGGTCTATTGAGCTTCTCTCAGGCAATTGAGTACAATGTCCTTGCGCGTTGCCTTGCCGACAACCTCGCTCCCCTCCGCGCGCACCTTGCTCTGTTGCAAGACTCAACATCCACAAGACCACGATTCTCCCAATCGTGGCCGCTGACATACCCAAGGAGAAGCAGAAATGAGACGTGAGAATCTCGCCGCCGTCATCGCCGTGATCGTGGGCGTGCTGGGCGTGGGACTGGGCGCATACGGACTGTATCGCTCCACGACCACGCAGCGCGACCTGGTCAACATGCAGGCCACGGCCGAGGCCCAATCGGCGCAGACCCAGGTGCTCCTCGACCGCAGCGGCGTGGCCACGCTGCAACCGGCGATGGCCACCGATGTGCCCAACGTGGCCAAGGACCCGGCCGACCTGCCCCCGCCCATCACCCGCACCGCGCCGACAACCGTGCAGGTGACGTTGACGGCCAAGGAAGTCACGGCCGAGCTGGCCGATGGCACGACCTACACCTTCTGGACGTTCGACGGCACTGTGCCCGGCCCGATGATCCGCGTCATGGAGGGCGACACGGTCGAGTTCACCATCGTCAACGACATCACCAACGGCAACGGCCACAACATTGACTTCCACGCGGTCAATGGCCCCGGCGGCGGCGCGGCCGTGACCAACGTCGCTCCCGGCGAGTCGAAGACGTTCACCTGGAAGGCGCTCCACGCCGGCGCGTTCGTCTACCACTGTGCTTTCCCGCCGCCGATGCACCACATCGCCCAGGGCATGTATGGAGCCATCGTCGTCGAGCCGGTCGGCGGGCTGCCGCCGGTCGACCGCGAGTTCTACATCATGCAGGGCGAGTGGTACACCGCCGGCCGCTTTGGCAACAAGGGACATCAGACCTTCAACCAGGAGAAGGCCCTGGCCGAGCTGCCGGAGTACTACACCTTCAACGGCCACGTCAATGCCCTGACGACCCTCTACCCGCCGCAGGCCAACGTGGGCGAGACGGTGCGCATCTTCTTCGGCGTCGGCGGGCCGAACAAAGGCTCTAACTTCCACATCATCGGCGAGGTCTTCGACCGCGTCTACACCGGCGCCGACGAGACCTTCATCGCCAACGAGGAGGTCTGGTACGTGCCGCCCGGCTCCGTGGCCACGTTCGAGATGACGCTCGACGAGCCGGGGTCGTATACCATCGTTGACCACGCCCTCTACCGCGTGCAGAAGGGCGCGGCGGGCGTACTGGAGGTCAGCGGCGACTGGAACCCTGACGTTTACAGCCCGGAGGCCACGAGCGGGTCGGAGTAGCGGCAATGGCGATGGCACGACGGCCGCCCGGCTGTCGTGCCATGCGCCAGCAGGAGCGGGCGGCCCGCGCCGCAGTCGTGGTAAGTGATCGGCGCGCCGTCAGGGGTGGTGACGTGCTTCATCTTCCCGCGCCTTGTCCCTTTTGTCTGATTGTACGGTACAATCATGGCATTGGTCTGGGAGCAATTCGCTTGGCGATTGGCGTGGATGATCGAACTTCGTGGATCGTTAGTCACTCTGCGGGTGTTAGAGCGCGACGATTGCCGCCAGTTGTGGGCAGCCTATGAGCCGGCCACGCCGCAGCCAACCGAGCCGCTCCACGTAGGCTTGTCGGTCGAGGGAGCCGATACCTGGTTCGCGGAGATGCAAGCCGATCAGGAAAAGGGCCGGCTGCACCTGGGCATCTTCACTCTGGATGGTCGCCTGGTGGGCGATATTCAGTTGTCCAGCATCGATTGGCACAACCGGACGGCCGAACTGGGTGTGGGCATCGCTCTGGCCAGCGATCGCGGCCACGGCTACGGCCGCGAGGCGACACGTTTGTTGCTCGGCTATGCGTTCGACCACCTCGATTTGGCCCGGGTCGGCGCGTCGGTGCTGGAGTACAACAACGCCGCGGTGCGAGGACTGGAGCACAACGGCTTCGTGGCCGAGGGGCGGGATCGGGCGGCCGTATTCATCGACGGCCAACGCCATGATCGGCTGCGCTTCGGCTTACTACGCCAGGAGTATGGCGCGTTGCGCGACACTCCGGCATAGGATTAAGTCATGGCACAACAACTCAGCGCCCAACAAGTCTGGCAAATCATCGACAAAGAACTCTTCGCCGTCGTCGGCATGGTCAACGCCCGCAACGAGGCGCGCACAGCCGGCATCCTCTATGCCGTCCGCGACCACAAGCTCTACTTCATCACCGGCCGCGACACCTGGAAAGTCCGCCACATCGCCGCCAACCCCCACGTCTCCGTCACCATCCCCATCGCCAAGCGTGTGCCGATCATGCCCTGGATGAAGATTCCCCAGGCGACGATCACCTTCCAGGGTACGGCCCACGTCTGCGGCGCGGGCGAAGCCATGCCCGACCTGCTGCAAAAGCTGCTGGGGCCGATGGCCAACGACAAGGAGCTGATCGCCGGCTCGTGCCTGATCGAGATCGTGCCGGAAGGGGAATTCGTCACCTACGGCATTGGCGTGCGCCTGATCGAAATGCGCGACCCGAACAAGGCCCGCGGCCGCGCGCCGGTCAACTAGGCAGCCCTCTTGCTTGATCCGCGCCGCCCCATGTGAGGTATACTGTAAATGGCAACAGGCGCGCGTTCACACTACTGAGTGTGGCCCGTCAGGGCAACGACGCAATGCACAGTTCGCTTGACCGTTCACGCTTTATCGTCGGCATTATTCTTGTGCTCGTCGCGGCGCTGATGTCCTTGCAGGCGATGGTGCGTTCACCACTTCCGGCGCCGTGGCTATCGGCATCCTGGGGTTAGCCAGTATTGCGAGTTCGAGGAAGCGCAACAAATAAGCCTACTGGCTCGCCTCAGCGACGCCAATGTGTTGTTAAAGACATGGGATGCCGGCCGAATGACCGAGTACAGCGCGACCACCACGGGTAACACCACCGAGAACGCCTGGGGGCCAATTGTCCAGGTCGCCCTGGAACAGCGTTTTCCCCCGGAGCAAAGAATCACCCAGGACCCGCTGGCTTATCCATTCCTACCGGCATACCTGCGGTTGATCGTCAAGGTCGGCGGAACAAGCCCGCTGCGCGAGTTGCTTTTGGGCCTGATCGATCGCCAGGTGCCCGGCGTGCGCGGCGGAGTTCTCTGCCGCAAGCGAGCCATTGATGACCGGCTGCTCGTGGCGCTCAAACAGGGCATGGATGATGTAGTAAACCTGGGGGCGGGCATGGATACGCGGGCGTGCCGGATGCCGCCCGGCTATGTGATACCCATCTATGAGGTCGATCTGCCGAACACCATCATGGCCAAAGCGGCCACCCTCAGGCGTGTTCTGGGGGGCTTACCCGTCCACCTGCACCTCGTGACGGCTGACTTGGAGCGACAGGACATCGGCCCGGCTCTGCAAGTTGCCGGCTATACGCCCGGCAGGAAGGTCTTCTTCATCATGGAAGGAGTTTCCCAATACGTCACCGAAGCGGCCGTGCGCCAGGCCCTTGAGGTGACTCGCTCCGCCGGCCCCGGCAGCCGGCTGGCATTCACCTACATCCGACGCGGCTTTCTCGAAGGGCGGGAGCTGTACGATCTGGAAGTCCTCTACCGCCAGACTCGGATGAGGAAGTCAATATGGCGATTCGGCCTCAACCCCGAAGACGTGGCGGGCTTTCTGGACGACTATGGCTGGCGGGAAGTGGAACATCTCGGTTCTGCGGAGTACCAGACGCGCTATGTTCGGCCGACCGGTCGAAACATGCCTGTGATGGCTATAGAGCAGTTTGTATACGCAGAGAGGGTATAAGCGCCCAACGCGGCCCGGCAAAACAAGAGCGGGGCCGTTTCTGACCCCGCTCTCTCTTGTGGCTGACTAGTTGTTCTTCTTAAGAACCGGTAGTCCGTTCTTCGACTCGGCCACCTGATAGCCACTGGGGACGGCGTCGAGAGCGCCCTGCCCCGGTTCCTTGGCGAAGAAGTACAACGTCTGGGTGCGACCCCCTTTCAGCTCCACGTTACGGGAATGAAGAAAGTAGGTCTTGCCCTTGCTATTCTTGAATTGGTACGCCATGACTTAATCTCCTTATCTCTACAGAATCGTGCACTCGTTCGTCACTCCCCTAAACGGGAAAGCGCGCTTAGCCGGTGGTGGGGCGTTCTCCCGCGCGGCGTCCGCACACGTGTTCTAGCAACTTTACCATAGACTACCCGGTAGAGAGAAGTTTCTGAGAAAAGACTAAAGCGAGGCCTCCCTTTAACAAGTGGGTAACATATTCAATGATGCCACCCACGTGTTACAATGATGTGGCTGTCTGAGGCATAGTGGCGGCACTGATTACGCGAGAGAACTATCATGACACTTGACGGCATCCAATTTGTGACAGACGTATCGGGTAAGCGAAAGGCCGTGGTGCTGGACCTGGAGCGATATGGCGAGTTGTGGGAGGATATCTACGACATCCTCATCGCTCGCGAACGCGAAGACGAGCCGCGGGAGTCGTTGGAAGAAGTGAAGAAACTGCTCATCGCTGACGGCAAGCTCGATGAGTGAATACCGCATCACATTCATACGTTCAGCGCGCAAGGAACTTGCCAGTCTCGATAAAAGCACGGTGTCCCGAATTTTCAGCAAAATCGAGGGCCTTTCCAAGCAACCGCACCCGCGTGGCAGCCGCAAGCTAGAAGGTGCAGCCGACCTGTGGCGTATCCGCGTCGGCACTTATCGGGTGGTCTACCGCATCCTCGATGAGGAGCTTGTGATCGAAATAGTAGGCGTCCGGCACCGCCGGGATGCCTATCGTCCATAGACTGGGCAGTGTAGCAACTAAATGCCTATGGTCTAGCACCGCCTCGGGACGGCCCGCCGCCCCATGCCATCGAACCGCCCCACGTTGGCGCCCGACGGGTCGAGGCCAAGGTTGAGCGTCGTGGCGTACGCCATCAAACGCAACGGTAGCCTACTGGCTGGGAGGTTTATGGCCTTCCGGCGGTGTGGTTGGCCGTGTTGTGGGTAGTGTGGTGCGGCGGGGATAGGCGTAAGCCAACACCCTGACGCCAATTGGCTTACTGCGGCCCGCGGGACGACCACAACCGCAAGAGGATAACCAGCACCACCGCCAACCCCAACAGCCCCCAGCCGACGATATTGGGCAGCAGCACCGAATTGGCCAGTGGGTCTTCCTGGGCCAACGCCGGCAGCGCCGCGACCAGCAGAGCGACGATGCTCAGTAGAACAGCAGAACGACGCATGGATACTCTCCCTGAGAGGCGCGGTCTTGGCGCGCGGCCATCTCAAGGCCCTATTATAGGCCATCCCGCGCCGAGGGAAAGGGACAGACCTGCGCACACAACTCGACGCCTAGCCCGTAGCACAGCCTGTAGCACAGCCTGTAGCACAGCCTGTTAGGCTGTGGACGGCGAAGACAGCCTGACAGGCTGTGCTACAAGGCGCCAAGAAGAAACGGCCCACCAGTTGCCACCGGGAAGTTTCCAACATATTCATATACTTTGGGTATTAACCGCGGGAGTCTGAACGTCGATGAGGGACAGCGCCGACGCTTTAGAGATCCACAACCTCTCGCCGGAGCCGGCCGACGAGTGGCGCCGCCTCCTCCGCTTTGTCGGGCTGAACGCCGAAGACCGCCGCGCCATGTCGCGCACCGTCGAGGCGCTCATGCACCGTGCTCCGGAAATGGTCGTCGATACCTACAACTACCTCCAGTCCGTGCCCGAAACGGCAGCCGTGCTGGGTTGGGAAGCGGGCTTCGACGAGGCCCATCTGGAGGAACGCCGCCGTTTCTTCACCGTCTGGCTGGCGCGCGTGCTGGGCATGGACACCAGCGACGAATTCGCCACCTACCTCTTCCGCGCCGGCAAGTACCACGCCGCCCACGGCCCACGCCATATCCACGTCCCGCCCGCCTACGTGACCACTTCCATCGGCCTGGTGGGCGCGGCCTTCGCCTGCTGCCTGGGCGCGGCCGGTCTGCCCGGCGACATCATCGCCCCGGCCATGGCCGGCTGGACCAAGTACCTGTCCGTCCAGCTCCACCTGATGGACATGGGCTATGCCGTCGCCCGCGAGATGGAGCCGGGCGACTTCACCGTGACCTTCGCCCTTTTCGGCCACCTGCGAACCACCGCCGGCGTGCGCGAACTGACCGCCCGCGCCGGGTGGGTGGCGCTTCCTGCTGAACGGCCGCAGCGCCGCCCACGAGGAGGGCATGTACATGGGGGCTGCGGATGGAGAGCGTCGAGTACGAGTCCGCCTGGGCGCTGGGCGCGAACTCCGGTCACCACGACATCAACGCCGTGGTTAAGATGATCGACCAGTGCAACGACTTCGGCATGGACACGATCGAGTTGGGCAACGCCTTCTCCACCTACATGGAGTGCTCCGAGAAGGGCTACCTCAACGGCTTCGGGCCGCTGGAGTGGGGCAACTGGGAGCGGATGATCGCGCTGACCGAGGACATCGCCTACTGGCGCGGCGTCGGCAACGCGCTGGCCGAGGGGCCGGCCCGCTTCTGCGCCAATCTGGGCCATCCGGAAGTCTCCAACACGGTCAAGGGCCAGGGCATCCCCGCCTATGACCCACGCGGCCTGAAGGGCATGGGCATCGCCTACGCCACCAGCAACCGCGGCGCATGCCATCTGCGGGCCTACACCCCCGCGGCCGAACTCAACATCATGCCCTTCCAGTCGCTCAGCGTCGACCCGCTGGAATGGGATGGCAAGGGCAAGCTAGTCAAGGTCTTCCAGGACATCCACGCTTTCTCCGACAGCCTTGACCTATGCAAGTTCAGCGCCTTCGCCCAGGGCATTGACGAGTACACGCAGCAGTATGCCGCCTTCGTCCGCTAATCGCCGAGACGACAGTTAAACGTCCATCCCACTGCGGCAATGAAGGGCGCTGTTACCCGCGGGCGACAGCGCCCTTTTTCGCTTAGTTGCGCTATAATGCTTTATGCTTGCGGCCCGCCTAGGAGGCACATATGTCCCAGCTCCACTTTCTCATGTCAGCGCTGTTCATCGTCCTGGCTATTCTGGCGGCCGTGGACTCCTCGCTGACCAGCCTGAACCTGCTGCCCTGGTTTACCGGCCTGCGTTGGGTAAGAGTTCACCTGATCACGCTGGGAGCCATGACAGAAGCACTCTTCGGCGTTCTGCCGTACCTTGCGGCCATCCGCTTTGGCCTACCGCGGCCTCGCTTCCGCTGGGCGACGTGGATGACCCTTAACGCTGGCCTGCTGACGCTCCTTGTCGGCATCCCCATCGCCAACGGGGCGCTGATCGTAACCGGTGGGACGCTCATCTTTACCGCAACGATCTTGCTAATCAGTCAACTGGCAACGATGCGTTCAGCGCGAGAGGTGACTGCGCCTATTTCCCAACCGATCGGGCCAGGCGGGCGGCTGTTCTATGTCGCCGGGCTAAGCTTCTTTTTGCTCGGCATCGTGATCGGCACGGGTCTGTGGCTGGGGTGGGGCGACGCGCTTCACATCCAGTCTCCCCTCGAGGCCCACATCCACGCCAACAACTGGGGTATGATGGCCCTCATCTTTGCCGGGCTTATTGTCGATACCTATTCGCTTTGGTCTGGCCAGTCGCTGGCCTGGCCTCGCTCGGTTCCGGTCATCTTCCGGCTGATGACATTAGGGGCGCTGCTTCTGGTATTAGGCCCGTGGCTCAAATCGTCGTGGTTCACGCTTCCCGGCATACTGCTTCACCTGACAGCGACATTCTGGCTGCTCCTGAATGTTATCCGCCCGCTGCGTGGCCACCACACTGTCTGGTCTAGGCCGGGCGTCTGGCATTTGCTGACGTCGTACTTTTGGATCGTCGCACCGGTGATGATGGCCCCGATTATTTTGCTGGGGGTGGCAGGCGTACCCGGCCAGACCATTGAGGCCAACGCGCCGCAGGCGCTTGTCTACGGCTGGGTCTTCCAGTTCGGGTTCGCGCTGTTGCCATTCTTCTTCCGACGGGCCTTTCTGCCGGAGGAGCCGGCACGACTGGGCGGCAACTGGTTTAGCCTGATCGCGGCGAACTTGGGTGGGCTGTTCCTGTGGGCCAGTATCTTCGTCGAGCCGCTGGCCCAACCACTACATGGCGCGGCCTACGCCCTGTGGGCGTCGGCGGCCGTGCCCATTGCCGTCGAGATCTGGCGCATCGTCAGTCGGGGGCTGGCGCGGCTGGAGGCCGTAGAGCCGGCCGCCGGCGCGGCCGACTGAGACCCATCTGGCCAACGCGGTAACGCTAGGGGCAGGCCACCACGCCCTGTGCCCACAGGCAGCCGCCGCAGGCCGGCATGGGGTTGTCGAAGCAGTCGGTCAGGTTGTCGCGCGACATCTCGCAACCGCCGCAATAGGAGCAGGGCGCGAAGGCGAAGCGGTGGACGCGCTCGCGCTACTCGACGTACTCCGGGGCGAGCCACAGGTCGAGCAAGCCGCGCTGGCCGACGTGGCCGATGATGTGGCGGTAGGACTTGCGCTCGTAGCCGCGCAAATAGCCGACGTGGGTATAGAGTAGCGGCGAGCACGGGCTGACGCTGCCATCCCAGCCGACGATCATCGAGCCGCTTTCGATGAAGGTGCAGACGTCGTTGGACAGGCCCAGGTTTGTGCCGGCAAAGATGACGTTGTAGCCGCTGTCCAGCGCCGCGCGGAACGGGCCGATGGTCTGCTCGTTGAGGTCCATTTTGGGCAGGATGAGCCGCCGCAGCCAGGGGGAGGGCGAATACGAATAGGTGATCGAGCGCAGCGCTTCGGCGTAAAGCACCTCGTGGCTCATGTGCTCCGTGCGGGGCAGCAGGTTGTTGACGTGGAAGTGCATGACGCCCAGGCTCTTGCCCAGCTGCAGCAGTTGGGGCAGGTCGCCGATGTTGCGCTGCATGGCCACGAGGTGCTTTACGCCGATGCGCAGCGACCCCAGCCGCCGCACGGGCAGCTTCTCCAGCACGACCTACCAGCCGTCGCCGACGACCTCGGTCTCGCTGAGGGCCTGGCTGCCCGGCTCTTCCAGGTACTCGCGCAGCAACCAGAGAGGAATGGCGTGGATGTAGATTTCTGTGACCATGCGACACAATTCTCCGCCCGCGGGCCGCGGCATCGTCGGCGACTTTGCCGCCGTTGTCGTCGCGCCAACCTAGGCGACCGGCAACGCGCCGCCGCCCGCGCCGCCGCCCACTGCCGGGAAGAAGTTCACCGTATCGCCATGCCGCACGACGGAGTCCATCTGGTCGAGCATGTAGTTGACGCCGCGGCCGTTGATGAATATATGGCAATGGCCCAGCAGCTTGCCGGCGTCGTCGGCCAGCATGCCGGTCATGGCCGGGTAGCGGTTCACGACGGCATCGAGCACCTGCTGGACCGTCACGCCGTCGGGCAGATCGAGGTCAACTGTCTTTTGGCCGGTCACCTGCCGCAGCGTGGCGAAGAAGTTCACTTTCATGACTCCATTGTGCGCCAAAACTGTTGCAGATTCAAGCACCAGGAGGGCGGAAGTGTTTCTTAGCCGAACTCCTGCTTCCTCTGGCGCATCAGCACCGACTCGACGATGCCGATGGCCAGGAAGACGGTGATGAGCGAGCTGCCGCCGTAGCTGACGAACGGCAGTGTCAGGCCGGCCACGGGCAGGGTGCGCGTGTTCATGCCGACGTTGACCGCCGTCTGGAAGAAGAAGATGGCGGCGATGCCGCCGCAAATGAGTTTGCCGGCCGGGTCTGGGCTGCGCGCCGCCGCCCGCAGGATGCGCACGAGGATGAAGCCGATCAGCCCCAGCACCAGCGCCGAGCCGAAGATGAGGCCCATTTCCTCGGTGATGACCGAGAAGATGAAGTCGGTGTGCTGGGCGCGCAGGAAGCCTAGCTGGCTCTGTGTGCCCTGCAAGTAGCCCTTGCCCAGCCAGCCGCCGCTGCCGATGCTGATCTCGGCCTGGTCGACGTTGAAAACATCGTCCTGGTTGGCTGCTTCGGGGTTCAGGAAGGTGGACACGCGGTCTTTCTGGTAGTCGGCCAGGAAGGGGAACACAACAACGCCCAGGCCGATGCCGAGAATGATCAGGGCCGCGAAGTGCCGCAATGGTAGCCCGGCCAGCCAGATCATGATGAACCAGATGAACATGAACAGCAGGGTCATGCCCAGGTTTGGCTGGATGAAGATCAGGCCCACCGGCAGGGCGAAGTAGGCCAGGGTTATCAGGGTATTGGAGAAGCGGCCGATGAGCTGCCGGCGGTTGGCCAGGAATTGGGCGAAGGTGACCGTGATGAAGATGCGGCCGAACTCCGACGGCTGAATCTGGAACGACGGCGTGATCTGGATCCACCGGCGGGCGTCGTTGTTTACCTGGCCGGTGACGATGACGGCCACGAGTAGCAAGACCAGGCCACCATAGATGTACCAGTGCGCGGACGTGAGGACGCGGTAGTCGATGGCGGCCACGCCCAGCAGGATGATCAGACCGAGGATGGCCCAGATGAGCTGTTGCTGGGGGTAGGTGGCGAAGGCGGGCGCGCCGGTGATGGCGCTGCGGATCATCAGGATGCCGTAAGCCGTCAGCAGCAGCACCGCCGCCAACAGCCAAACGTCGAAATAGCGCCAGACTGAGGTCTTGCTGAGCATAGCCGTCCATTGTGCCCGCAAGAGCCGCGAGAACCCACAGATTTCACAGATTTCACAGAATAGGGGCTAGGGGTTAGGGGTTAGGGAAGAACGCTCTTCCCTCTTCCCTAGCCCCTAATCCCTAGCCCCTAACCCCTAGCCCCTAGCCCCTAACCCCTAGCCCCTACGTCCCCGCGCGGCCAGGAGGGGCACTTCGGCGATCAGCCGGTTCTCGCGCGCGTTTTGCTCCAGGTGGACGGCGACGTTGGCCGTATCGACGGCCGTGTGCCGGGCGATGACCTGAATGATGTCATCCTTGATCTGTTCCAGCAGGCCGGGCGGCAGGTCGGCGCGATCATGCACCAGCACCATTTGCAGGCGCTGCTTAGCGATCTGGCCGCTGGTTTCATTTCTGCCGAGCAATCGATCGAGCCAGCTCATGCCTCGCTCCTTCTCAGTTCTGTCCGCTCATGAAGGCGCGCAGGCGGCTCATGAAGGTCGGCTTGACGCTCAGGTCCATGAAGGGCACGCTTTCGCCGTCCAGGCGGCGGGCCACGTGGCGGAAGGCCTCGCCGGCGCTGCTGCCGTTCAGGCCGTGCATCACCAGCGGCAGGCCCTGGTTGCTGGCCACGAGGATGCGCTCGTCTTCGGGAATGACGCCCAGCAATTCGACGGCCAGGATGTCGAGGACATCGTCCACGGAGAGCATGTCGCCGCGGCTGACCATCTGCGGCTTGACGCGGTTGATGATCAGTTGGCCCGGTCCCTTCTCCTCCGCCTCGATCAGGCCGATGATGCGGTCGGCATCGCGCACCGCCGAGACCTCCGGGTTGGTGACGATGAGCACTTTGTCGGCCGGGGCCACGGCGTTGCGGAAGCCGCGCTCGATGCCCGCCGGCGAGTCGATGACGATGTAGTCCATCTCCTGGCGCAGCTGGTCGCACAGCAAGACCATATCCGACGGGCTGACGGCCGTCTTGTCGCGCGTTTGGGCGGCGGGGATGAGGTACAGTTCCGGCTGGCGCTTGTCCTTGATCATCGCCTGGCGCAGCCGGCAGCGCCCCTCGACGACATCAACAAGATCATAGACGATGCGGTTCTCCAGCCCCATGACCACGTCGAGGTTGCGCAGGCCAATGTCGGCGTCGATGGCCGTCACCCGCTTGCCCAGCATGGCCAGGGCCGTGGCCAGGTTAGCGGTTACGGTCGTCTTGCCGACGCCGCCCTTGCCCGATGTCACTGTCAACACTTGTGCACTCATATCGCCTCTCTAGAAACCGAGTGTCTTCCGAGACACTCGGTTTCTACTCCTGTCGTAAAGGCTCCTACCATCATTGCGCACTTCTTGATGGCAGCTATCTCAGTCAGTCAGTCAGTCAGTCGTTCCTGGTTAATTGTCGGTCACTGACCCACTGGATACTGAATACTGACCTACTGACCCACTGAATACTGCTTACTATTGACTGCCCACGGCTCGGCCACAATTTGCCCGTCGCGGATGGCCGCCTGCTCCGGGGCGCGGCCGGGGCCGTTGTCCGGGGCGATGGCGATGTGGTCGGCGATGCGCAGCTGGGTCGGATTCAACTCCAGGGCGCAGATGACGGCGCTGGTGTCGCCCAGCGCGCCGGCGTGGACAAGGCCGCGCAGCCGCCCCCAGACGATGACGCTGCCCGCAGCCACGACCTCCGCGCCGGGGTTCACGTCGCCGACGATGATAACGTGCCCCTCGTGCCAGACGGCCCGGCCGGAGCGCACCGTCTCGCGCAGCAGCAGGGCGTTGGCCGGCGGCGGTTCCTTGGCCGGCGGTTCGCCGCCATTCGGCGGCGCAGCCAGGGCGTTGCCGTCCAGGTCGGTGGCGCTGCCGGACAGGCGCGTG
>JAIBAS010000349.1 GCA_019695075.1 Promineifilum sp.
CGATCTCCCGGCCCGCTCTACGCGCGCATCCTCAACCGCCTGCTGGCCGCGCGGCTCGACGGCGAAGTGTCGGACGAGGCCGGCGAGCGCGACCTGGTGGCGCGGCTGCTGGCCGGCGAGCCGCCCGGCAACTAACCGGGCAGGTCGAAGCAGGCCACGGCCTCACTAGTGTCACTGTCGATGACCAGGCGCAGCGGGCTGCCGGCGGCATCGCGCAGGTTGATGACGCGGACGATGCCGGCCAGGCCGGCGCTCGACGGCACGAATGCCGCCAACTGGTTGGGCGCGTGGCGCAGTAGCTCCCAGTCCACTTCGTTGCCCGGCTGCCCTGGTTGGATGCCGGCCACAACGATGCCCGCCTCGACCACGTCCTCGTAGAAGTCCGTGCCGTAGGCCAATTCCGGCGGCGGCGTGTAGGCGGGGCTGATCTCCACCAGCAGCTTACTGTTGCAGATGTCGCTGTAGGTGACGGGCACGCTGTGGTGGCTGTCAAGGTTGCCCCAGCGGCCGGGGCCGGCGATGCCAAAGCGCCCGGCCGGCAGCAGGTCGTTGAGCGCCGTCACCGTCTCGGCCACCTGCCGGCGCTCGTCGCCATCGGGGAGGCTGTAATAGGCGTCCGGGTCGACGAAGACGAGGTACTCGATATTGGCGACGGCGGCCGAGGGCAGCAGGGTCGGCATGGCAAAGAGGCGGCGCTTGTCGCGCAGGGCCGTCACGTCGGGGATGGCGCTGTCGCTCTCGCGGCGGTGGAGCGGACGGCACTCCAGAATATGGAGATGGTAGAAGGGGCGTGGCGCGCCGGCATCCTCGGCCGGCGTTTCCGACCAGTCGATGTTGACGGCAAACTCCAGGTTCATGGGGTTGCCGTAGGTCTCTTCGAGCTGATCCAGGACGCGACGCATCAGATCGACGAAGGCCGGGTCGCGGGTCAACTCGTCGAAGGTCAGCACGAAGTGCTCCTCCGGCCCGAAGTTGGTACGCGGTGGCACGGGGGCAAGATCTTCGCCCGTATCGCGCGCGGCCACCAGCGCCAGCAGCGGCCCGTTGTGGGCCAGCCCCTCGCGCACCGGCACGGTGGCTAGGCTCTGCGTGTCGCGGTCGATGACGGCCATGAAGCGCTGCGAGAAGCGGCGTTTGTCGTCGAGCGTGTTCTCCGGCCGCAACCAGGGGTGGCTGAGAGCGACAAGACGAGGGTAGTCCTGGGCCACGCGCTCGACGGCGCGCAGGCTCAGGCCGGTGACGAGGCGCAGGAAGCCCTGATCGGCGCGGATTTCGGCCGACCAGGCGAAGGGGTTCTGGCTGAAGCCGACGCCGCCGATGTCGGGGTAGAAGGTGTCGCCGTGCCAGCGGCCGGTGACGCGCTGGACAAGGATGGCCAGGCGTTCGTCGTAGTCGATCAGGTTGTGTTTGCGGCGGTAGAGCAGCGCGTCGGGGTTGAGCGCGCTGGCATAGACGAGGCGGATGGCATCGAGCACGGCGTTCAGGTTCTCTTCCGGTGTGCCCTGGTTGCCACAGTAGAAGCTGTCGTATTTGCCGGCAAAGGCGAAGCCGAAGTTGTCTTCCAGCAGGCTGGAGGAGCGCACGACGATGGGGCTGTCGCCGAAGGTGGCGACGAGGTCGCGCACCTCGGCGACGACGTATTCGGGCAGCTCGGAGCGCAGAAACGCGGCGACGATGTCAGAGTATTCGTCGCGGATCTCCTGCACCGGCCGGTACTTCTGGTTCATGTAGTGTTCCAGCCGGTTGCGCAGCAGGAACTCGTAGATCGCGTCCGTGCCGATGAAGGCTGAGTCGGGCATGTGGATGGTCGCCCGGCCGGCCGGGTCGGCGCTCAACGCGGCGTCGACCGCCTGGAGGCTGCGCCAGGCCAGGTACATGCCCGCCGCCTTGCCGCCGATCTTGCCCGTGCCGATGCGGTTCTCGTGGATGCGGCGCAGGTCACTGATGGCCAGCACCCGCTTGGCCACGCCGATGAACGGCAACTGGTCGCTCATCAGCCGCTTGATGAGGACGACCTTGATCTCCTCCAGGTGGTGGTGGTGCTGCTCCAGTTCTTCCGGCGGCATGTGTTCGTAGATCTCGCCTTGCTGGAAAAGCATCTCCCAGGGGGCGATCTCCGGGTTGAAGGAGATGGGCATCGAGTCGGGCTGGGCCGGGCGGCTGCTGAGAACTTCGTCGATCAGATTTTCCAGCCGGGTGAGGCCAACGTGGTTGGCAAAGACGACATCGGTGTTGGTGTCGCGGATGCGTTCCAGCCGCGTCTGCCAGGCGTCGGCCGCTTCCTCGAAGTAGGGGTCGCTCAGCCCCTCGCGCCGTTGCGAGGCCAGCGCCAGTTCGGTGACCTCGCGCTCGAAGGTCTCCGGGTTGACGATGCCGCGGTCGAACAACTCCGCGCGCATCCGGGCGCGCACGCGGTCGGCCAGGATGGGGTACTGGGCCAGCTTGATGTAGATGTCGATGGTCGGCGTCGCTGTGCGCAGGGGTTCGTCGTTCATGTCAGGTAGCCTATGGCTTCGTCGTGGTGGCCGTCCATCAGCACCTGCAGGCGTCGCCCGCCGGACAGGGCGTCGAGGTCGATGACCTTGAGCACGTCGGCCAGCCCGGCCTCGGATGGCAGCAGATCGGCCAGGGCGTTGGGCGTGTCGGCGAAGAAGGCCCAGTTGAAGCTGCTGCCGCCCGGCCCCGACCCAATACGCAGGGCCAGCGAGTGGATGCCGGCCTCGACCAAGTCCTGGAAGAAGTGTGTGCCGTAGGACAACTCCGGCATGTGGCCGTTGTGGGCCACGGCCATCTCGATCAGCACCTTGGTGTTGAAGATGTCGGCGTAGGTGACGTGGACGCCCAACTCGATGTTGGCGCTGCCCCAGCGGCCAGGTCCCATCAGGATGAAGCGCTCATTCTCCAGCCGCTTGTTGAGGCGGCCGACGGCGCGGGCCAACTCTTGACGCACGGTCGTATCGTGGAGGGCGTAGTAGCGCTGCGGATCGACGTAGACGATGTAGCGAACATTGTCGGCGCGGCCGTCGGGCACGAGGTGGTGGGAAGTGAAGAGGATGTCCTCCGGCGGGATGTCGCGCGGGATCGTGACCGGGCCGCCCTCGGCGCGCTGGCTCAGCGGCCGGCACTGGAGCACATGCAGCCGGTAGTCGGTCTGCGGGTAGTTGGGGACGATATCGACGGTGAACTCCATATCGACCGGGCGGCCATAGGTCGCCTCCAGCCGTTGCAGCGCCCCGCGCATCAGATCGACAAAGCGGCGATCGCGCGTCAGGGTGTTGAACGTCAGGACGTACTCGTCGTCGCCCCGTCGCGCGCCGAGGGACATGATCTCTTCCATGTAGTCGCCGCGGTTGATGGAGGCGATGTGGCGCAGGAAGGGGTAGCCGCTATTGAGCACGTCGAGGATGGAGACAGTCTTGAAGAGGTTGTCTTCCAGGTCGATGACGTCGATCGACCACTGTGAGTGCTGGCGAATGGCGCGGGCGGTCGTCTCCGGCCGCAACTGTGGGTGGCTGAGGGCGATCAGGCGGGGGAAGTCGTTGCTGACGCGCTCGACCGCCCGCGTGCCGAAGCCCCACACGAGGCGCAGAAAGCCATCCTCGCGCCGGATGCGGTTGTTCCAGCGGAACGGGTTCTGGCTGAAGGCGACGCCGGCCAGGGTGGGGAAGTAGTAGCGGCCGGTGCGGTGGCCGATGGCTTCCTGGATGAGGATGGCCATGCGCTCGTCGTAGTCGATCAGGCCATGCTTCTGCCGGTAGAGGATGGCGTCGGGGTTGAGTGTGCTGGCGTAGACCAGGCGAACGGCGTCCAGCAGGTCGTGGAGATTCTCCTCGGCTGTGCCCTGGTTGGGGCAGAAGTAGCTGGCGTACTTGCCGGCAAAGGCGAAGCCGAAGTTGTCCTCCAACAGGCTCGACGAGCGCACCACGAGCGGCCGGTCGCCCATCGACGCCAACACGGCGCGCAACTGGTTGACGATGGTCGGCGAGAAGTTGCCCTCCAGGTGGGCCTCAACGATACGCGGGTACTCCTCGCGAATGTCGGCCAGCGAGCGGTACTTCTGGTTCATGAAGTGCTCCAGGCCGTTGATGAGGCGGAACTCGTAGATGACTTCGGTGCCGATGAAGAAGGAGCGCGGGATACCGATGGGCGGCCGCGGCTCGTCCGTTTCGCCCGGCTCGCCCTGCAGAATGCGCCAGGCCAACATCAGCCCGGCGGCCTTGCCGCCGATCTTGCCGCTGCCAATGCGCCGGTCGAAGATGTAGCGCAGGTCGGCGATGGTGAAGATGCGCTTGGCGATGCCGATGTAGGGCAACTGGTCGCTGATCATGCGCTTGATGAGGACGACCTTGATCTCTTCCAGATGGTGCTGGACGTTCTGGCGCTCGGCCGGCGGCAGTTGCTCGTATAGCTCGCCTTGCCGGAAGAGAACCTCCCACGGGGCGACCTCCGGGTTGAAACTCAACTCGGTGGTCGGCGCGGGCGAGGGCTGGCGGTGGAGCATCTCCTGGATGAGTTGCTCCAGCGGCACGACGCCGAAGTTGTCGGCGAAGTAGGCGTCGGTCTGGAAGTCGCGCACACGGGCCTTGCGCTTCTGCCACACCTGCGCCTCCTCCTGGCCATAGGGGTCGGTCAGCCGTTCGCGATGCTGCGACTCGATGGCTTTTTCGCGCACCTGTTGCTCGAAGGCGTCCTCGCTGATCACGCCGCGCCGGAAAAGCTCTTGGCGCATGCGCTGGCGAATGGTGTCGGCCAGCATGGGATACTGGGCCAGCTTGATGTAGATGTCGATCGTTGGGGTCGCGCTGCGTGGCGTCGGAGCCATAGTCATTATTTCTGTCGCTCAAGGTGTGCCATTGGCCACGATTATAGCAGACATAGATGGTAATCATTGCGTGCGCGGCTACTTTTCACGACCCGTAGTACGGCCTGTCAGGCTGTCGTCGGCAGCCACAGCCTAACAGGCTGGGCTACTGCTGCTCAGGTCTCAAGTCAACTGGTGACAACTGCAAAAGCCGTGCTCCGCTCAAAAACCGGCTTGCCTTCCGGCGCGATTGCCGGTAAAACGACGCCAACCATGCCCCAGAGGAGAACCACATGACGACCATCTTCGAAAAGATCATCGCCGGGGAGATACCGGGCGACATTGTCTATCGCGACGAACTGGTGACGGCCTTCCGCGACATCCAGCCGCTGGCCCCGACCCACGTCTTGATCGTCCCCAACAAGCCCATCCCTACGGTCAACGACCTGACCGACGCCGACGAGGCCCTCGCCGGGCGGATGCTGCACGTAGCCGCCAGGATAGCCGCCCAGGAGGGCATCGCCGAAGACGGCTACCGGCTGATCATCAACTGCAACCGCAACGGCGGGCAGGAGGTCTATCACCTGCACATGCACTTGCTGGGTGGGCGGCGGATGGGGCGCATGGTGATGCCGCCGCAGTGATCGCCGGCCGCGGCGCTAGTGGCTGATGGCGTTCACGTCCTCGCGACAGACGCACGCGCCACGGACGGCCTCGCCGCGGGTCAGGTAGCCGTCGTACTCCGCCCCCGCGCCCGACGACACCCAACCGCTCAGGTCAAAGGGCATATCGCCGTCGGCGCTGATCCAGCGGCCGCTGTAGCTGCGCGTCAGGTGGACGTGCGTGCCATCGGAGAAGCCGCCCTCGCAGGACGGATGGCCGAGCCGGTCGCCGACGGTCACGCGCGTGCCGTTGGCGATGCGGTCGCGCGTCTCCAGGTGCATGGCCGTGATGGCCCAGCCCGTGCCGGCGTAGCCGTCGGCGGCCTCATCGCCGCTGTCCATGTCGATGACCACCGCGCCGTGGCCGCTGCGCACGACGACGCCGGCCGCGGGCGCCGTCACCCAGGCGTCAGTCTGAACACAGCCGGCAACGTCGCTGGGGGGCACGAAGTCCAGCGCGCCCCAGGCCGAGCCGGAGTTCCACGCGCCGTGGGGGCCGCCGGTGAAGTACCACGTCTCGCCCTCCGGCCAGGGCAGCGTTAGGGCCGGCGCGGCCAGGCCGGCCGGCAGCAGCGGCTCGTGGGCATAGCCGAACGGGTTGCCGAACAGGCTCACGAAGGTGGCGTAGAGGCCGTCGGGGCCGGCGTCGCGTTGCCAACTCTCGTAAGTGACGCCCTCGACCGCGCCGAGGAAGCGCTGCACGCCGGCCGTGCCGTCGTTGATCGTTGGCGCGAAGGTGACTTGTGTCGTCTCGCCCAGGTTGAAGCCGCGCAGGCCGCCCTCGTTGCGGCCGTAGAAGCCCAGATTGAGCAGATTGGCCGCCCAACTGAGCTGGCCATAGAGGCCGGTGGGCATGGTCGCGCCGACGTAGCCGAGCAGGTTGGCGCGCTCCGGCGGCTGGGCGTTGGTCAGCCAGCCGGTCTTATACTCCAGCACGGCCAGCAGTAGCCGCGGGTTGACGCTGTAGCGGTCGGCCAAAAGCTGCACGATGGCCGGGCCGTCCAGTGTCTGCCCCTCGACTTCTTCCTGATAGCTGAGCAGGCGACCGCTCAGGGCCGTGGCGAAGGCGCGCAGGTCGAAGCCGGCCGCGCCGGGGCCATAGACCAGCTCCGAATCGGGCACGATCTTGAACTCCGGGCCGACAACACGCTGAATCTCTACGCCGGGCACTTGTAGCTGCTGACCGACGTTGATCACGTCGGGGTTGGTCAGGCCGTTTAGCTCGATGAGCGCCGCGACGGTTGTGTTGTAGCGCTGGGCAATCGTGCCCAACGTCTCGCCCGCGGCGACGACATGCGTGCCGACGGTGCTCTCCGTGTCCCCGGCCATTTCGTAGCGCGGGGCGTCGGGGGTGGGCTGGCCGTCGTAGTCGGGCACGGGCGTGCCCAGTTGCGCGGCGACGGGTTCCGCGGAGGTAGCGTCGATGGCGTCGCCCGTGGGGCTTGGCGGGTTTACGGGGCCGCTGCCCGGCGTGGTTTCCGTCGCGGTTTCGGTCGTGGCCGGCGGTCGCGGCCCCGGCCGCACGCAGGCGGCGAGACCCAGGAGCAGGCAGAGGAGCAGCAGGCGAGTGTGAGCAGTGGCAGGTTGGCGTCCCATTCGGCCTATTTTATCCCAATGTGGTCTGTTGTCTGTCGTCTATTCCCCATTGCCCAGGAACGTGGTATCAATGCCCGCGTGACCACCGACCAACAACCTCCACGCCCGGCGCAACGCCTGCGGTTGACCTTCAGCAAGGGCGGCCCGGCGCGCACCATCAGCCACCTGGATCTGGCCCGGGCGCTGGAGCGCTCGTTGAACCGGGCCGAGTTGCCCGTGGCCTATACCCAGGGCTTCAACCGCCGGCCGCGCCTGTCGTTGGCCGCGGCCCTGCCCTTGGGCTATACCAGCGCCGCCGAAGTGGCCGACGTCTGGCTGCTCGAACCGATCGCAGCCGAGGTCTTTCAGGAACGACTGGCGGCGCGGCTGGCCCCCGGCCTGGGCCTGCTGGCCGTGGCGGAGATACCGTTGGCCGCGCCGTCGGCGCAGGGGCAACTGGTCGCCGCGGCTTATGAGGTAGCGTTCCCGTTCGGCGTCGATGCCGCGACGCTGCGGGCGGCGGTAACGGGGGTGTTGGCGGCCGAGAGCCTGATGCGCGACCGCCGCCGGGCCAAGGACACCCGGCCGCAGCCGTTCGATCTGCGCCCGCTCATCCTGGCCATGCACCTGGCCGAGGATGGCGACGGGCTGCGCCTCTACCTGGAGCTGGCGCACACGCCCACGGCCACCGGCCGCCCCGACGACGTTCTGGCCGCGCTGGGCCTGGACCCGCTGGACGCCCATGTCCACCGGGTGGCCCTGCGCTTCGCCGACTAGCGCAAGCCTTCGATGCGGGCGATAGTTGCGCCGGGGGAGATCGACCGGCCGGCCTCGCTCAGGCGTGTGCCCTCCCAGGTGCAGTTGCGGCAGCGGTAGCGGTAGGCGGGGATGCCCAGCAGATGCAGCAGGCGATCCTTAGGGCGGCGGCTGATGCGCATCAGTTCCTGCTCGTGGCAACGCGGGCAACCGGTCTCCATCCACAGGCGGCGGTTGCGTAGGATCATCTCGCGCAGCAACAGGGCCAGCAACAGCAGCCCGGCCAGCCCGGCCAGAGCCACGCTCAGACGCAGGTGGCCGCCACCAAACGCCAACCCGGTCATCAGCGGCGGCATGTCATACATCACCGACGCCCGCCCGCGATCGATGTCGATCAGGAAGACGACGTAATCGCCGTTGTGGTCGGTGTCGAAGGCGAAGGGGATGGGCTTGGTGGTGCGGCCGTAGGCGTCGATGGCCTGCTCAGGGTCGCCGACGATGACGTAGGACTGGTAGCTGCCCGAACGGGCGATGCGGCGCACCTGCTGGTAGATGCCGCCGCCGAGAGGCTCCAGCCGGCCGCTGGCATCGTCGGCGATCCAGTCCTGGAAGCTGCCGACAATGTGGAAGTCGGCCGCGCTGTCGAGGGCGCTGACGGCGAACGGAATCGGAAAGAAGAGGCGGTCGGCGCGCTCGTTGCTGTCGAAGAGGAATGTGACCGTCTGATTGGGCTGCTCGGTGACGACCCAGGCCATCGTTGACGGAAAGCCGCGGGTGACGTCGGCGCAATCGACCACTTGCCACAGATAGCTGCCCGGCTGGGCGATAGCGTACTCCAGCGAGAACACGGCGTCATCGGCCAGCACGTCCCCCTGAGTGCCGTCGTCGAGCAGGCGGGGTTGGGCGTCGCCGGCGAAGTCGCCCCAGATGCACCAGTTGCCGCTATCGGCCGCGTTGGGCGGGGCGATGCTGGGCGTGGACACCGGCCGGGCCAGCGAGGCCGTCGCCAGCGCCAGCCGCACGAAGGGGTTGATGAAGTAGATCAGCGCGGCGGCGGCCAGCAGGAGCAGACTGATCACCAGCATCGCCGTCGATAGCCGGCTTGGTCGGCGGAGCGGCGGGCGCTCCGCGCGCGCGACCCGTGGCTCGTGCGCGGCCCGCGGTTTGCGGGCGCGCTTGGATTTGCGCCCGGTCGGGGCCGCGGCGATCGGCTCGACGCTGTTGGTGATGTCGTCGGTGACGCGAGCGACGCCGACGACAGTGTCGCCGACGGCTTCTTCCAGCCGTATCTCCTCGGCCGGTTCTGTCTCGAACGAGATAGCGGGGAGGAGTTCTTCCGGCGCGGCTTCCGGCTCAGCCCATTCGGGCGGGGGTGGCTCCGCGACGGCCGGCGGCGCGGGTGGCGTAGACGGCGCTTCCTCTGTGGTGGGGGCGGTGTCCTCGGCCAGCAACCGGCGCAGCCAATCGGGCACGTCGGCTTCCCGGAGCGGCACAGCGGCCTCTGGAGCAGGTGCGACCGGCGCGACCGGTTCGGGCGCGGGCGGCTCCGCCGGCGGCTCGGCGGCCATCAGCGGCTCCGTGAACACCGGCGTGGACTCGCGCGCGGCGACGGGCGCTTCTTCGGGTTGCACGGCTTCGGCCGGGGGCGCGTCGTCGAGTGTGGGCGCTTCAAGCGGCGGCGCTTCGGGCGGGGCCTCCAGGTGCGGCGCGACCGGGGCGGGGGCGTCCTCCGCCGGCGGGGACGGCTCCTGCGTGCCGGCGTCCTCGGCGGCGCTGCCGTAGAGGCGTTGCAACGTCTCTTGCAGGGCGGCGAATTCGTCGGCTATGGAGGTCTCGGAGGCGGGATCGGGCTGCGCCGGCAGTACGTCGGGCGGCAAGGGGCCGGTCTCCAGCCAATTGGGCCTGAAGCCGGTCGATTCAATAAAGCCCTTCGACTTGCCTTTCTTGCCCTTATCCGAAGAAGAGGATGCGGGTGGTTTCTTTGCCCTGTCGTCGGACGAATCTGCGTTGCTCATAATACATCTCGACTGTTCGGCCAGCTAGACAGACACGATCAGGGGGTAGGCCACGGCCCCATCCTATCAAGATAGCACTACTTCGGCGCTCGCCGCTGAAAAAGGTAGTAAATCCACGGTGAATTATACGTGAAGAAACGGGCCGCCTCTATGGCCACTCTGCCCAATGCGACCTGCTGGCGCGATGGGCTTGACAGACACCTGCCGGAACGGCTATGATACCAATAACTGGTAAGTGGTCTGACCAGTATGGTTTGACTGGTGCGGCCTGACACGATGGTGCTTACCTGTGACGGAGTTCGATGACCGAATGGCTTGCTCCCGCCCGCCCGCGCGCCCATGCCGAAAGCGTCCTGTTGGCGGCCATCCTCGACGGCACGTTTCCACCGGGGACGACGCTGCCCGGCGAGCGTACCCTGGCGGCGCAACTGGGCGTGACCCGGCCGACGCTGCGCGAAGCGCTGCAACGACTGGCCCGCGACGGCTGGCTGACGGTGGCCCACGGCAAGCCCACGCTGGTCAACGACTACTGGGAGGAAGGCGGGCTGAACGTACTGGGCAGCCTGGTGGCGCACCCCGACCACCTGCCGCCCGACTTCATCGCCCAACTGCTGGAGGTGCGCCTGCATCTGGCCCCGGCCTACACGCGCGCGGCTGTCGCCCACGACGCGGCGGCGGTGCTCGACTTCCTCGACGGCGCGGCGGCCCTGGCAACGCTGTCCGACTTTGCCCGCTTCGACTGGCAACTCCACCACCTGTTGACTGTGCGTTCGGGCAACCCCATCTACACGCTGATCCTGAACGGCTTCCGCGGCTTCTATGAGGACATCGCCCGGCGCTACTTTGCCACGCCGGAGGCACGCGCGCAGTCGGTGGCGTTCTACGCCCGCTTGCGCGCCGCCGCCGCCGCGGCCGACGCCGACGGCGCCGAGGCGCTCTGCCGCGAAGTGATGCGCGCCAGCCAGGTTACCTGGGCGCGGCGCGAGGAGGAGTGACATGCGCCGTTGGAATGGTTGGGGCGACGACACCATCCCTTACCCGTTGCCGGCCAACGCGCCGGCCTTTCTGGAGGAGCGGCTCGGCCCGGGCGCGCCGCCGCGCGACGCGACTTTCGCCGCGGTGGTTGCCACGGTGCCGCCCGGCCGCCTGCCAGCCCACCCGCTCATCAGCGCCGAGCCGGCCGACCGATTGCGCCACGCCCGCGGCCAGAGCCTGCCCGACTGGGTGGCCCTGCGCAGCGGGCAGGTGGCCGCCTTCCCCGACGGCGTCGCCTACCCACTGACCGAGAGCGACGTAGCTGCGCTGCTGGCCTTCGCCGCCGAGGTTGGGGCGCGCCTGATCCCCTACGGCGGCGGCACGAGCGTCGTCGGCCACATCAACCCGCAGCCCGGCGACGCGCCGGTGCTGACGGTCAACTTGCGGCGGATGAACGGGCTGCTGGGCTTCGACAGCATCAGCCAGCAGGCCACTTTCGGCGCGGGCGTGGCCGGGCCGGAACTGGAGGCCCAACTGCGCGCCCGCGGCTTCACCCTGGGCCACTTCCCGCAGTCGTTTGAGTACTCCACGCTCGGCGGCTGGGTGGCCACGCGCTCCAGCGGTCAGCAGTCGCTTGGCTACGGCCGCATCGAGAGCCTCTTTGCCGGTGGCACGCTGCTATCGCCCGCGGGGGCGCTGCGGCTGCCGCCGTTCCCCGCCTCGGCCGCCGGCCCCGACCTGCGCCAGCTTGTGCTCGGCTCCGAGGGGCGGCTGGGCATCCTGACCGAGGCCACCGTCCGCGTGACGCCCCTGCCGGAACATGAGGAGTTCCACGCCGTCTTCTTCCCCGACTTTGCCGGCGCGGCCACGGCCGTGCGGCAGATCGTCCAGGGGCGCTGGCCGCTGTCGCTGTTGCGCCTCAGCACGCCGCGCGAGACGCAGACGACGCTGGCCCTGGCCGGGCACGAGCGGGTGATCGGCCTGCTGGAGACGCTGCTGAGCGTCCGCGGCGTCGGCGGCGAGAAGTGCATGCTGCTGTGCGGCTTCACCGGCCGGGCGGCGACCATCCGTGACACGCGCGAGCAGGTGCTGGACATCTGCCGGGGCCTGGGCGGCGTCTCCGCCGGGCGACGCTTCGGGGCGCAGTGGATCGAGGGACGCTTCCGCACGCCCTATCTGCGCAATACCCTGTGGGAGCGCGGCTATGCCGTGGATACGCTGGAGACGGCGACCACGTGGGACAACGTCCCCCGGCTGCTGGGACAGATCGAGGACGCCCTAAGCGGCGCGCTGGACGACCGCGGCGAGCGCGTCCACATCTTCACCCACCTCTCCCACGTCTACCCGCAGGGGGCCAGCATCTACGCCACCTATCTCTTCCGGCTGGCGGCCGACCCGGATGAGACGCTCGACCGCTGGCGGGCGCTGAAGAGCGCGGCCAGCCGGGCTATCGTTGCCGGCGGCGGAACGATCAGCCATCAGCACGGCGTCGGCCGCGACCACGCCCCCTATCTGGCCGCTGAGAAGGGGGCGCTGGGCCTGGGCGCGCTGGCCGCGGCGGCGCGCTGCTTCGACCCCGATGGGCGCATGAACCCCGGCGTCCTCCTGGCCGACGACGGGGCCGCCGGCCGGCCAGAGCGCCCGGTTGGAGGCAAACTATGACACCCTGGAATGCGGCCTGGCGGGCGCGGGCCTGGCAACAGCTCCGCGCTGAGTGGGACATCGTCATTGTCGGCGGCGGCATCACCGGCGCGGGCATCCTTCACGAGGCGGCACGGCTGGGCCTGCGGGCGCTGCTGGTGGAGCAGCGCGACTTCGCCTGGGGCACGTCGAGCCGCTCGTCGAAGCTGGTGCATGGCGGCCTGCGCTATCTGCGCACCGGCCAGGTCGGCCTGACACGGGCGTCGGTGCAGGGGCGCGAACAGCTCTTGGCCGAAGGGGCGGGGCTGGTGCATCCGCTGGGCTTTCTGCTGGCGCAATATGAGGGCGACGGCGCGGGGCAGCTTGTCTATGGCGCGGGCCTGGCCGTCTATGACCTGATGGCCCTGCAATGGAGCCACCGCTACTACAGCCCGGCCGACTTCCAGATGTTGGCCCCCTATATCTCCCCGACCGGCCTGCGCGGCGGCTTTCAGTACAACGACGCCCAGACCGACGACGCCCGCCTGGTGTTGCGGCTCATCCGCGAGGCCGTAGACGGCGGGGCCGCCGTAGACGGCGGGGCCGCCGACGGCTTTTCGCCGGGCGGTGAGGAGTCGCCGGGAGAGGGCGACGACGAACGCCAGGTGTTGGCGCTGAACTACGCGCGCGCCAAGGAACTGCTGCGCGACGCCGCCGGCGAGATCGTCGGCGTCCGGCTGGTAGACACGTCCGGCGACGAAGTCGCGCGGACGCCGGTCGACGTCCGCGCCCGCGCCGTCATCAACGCCACCGGCGCGTGGGCCGACTTCCTGCGTGGGCAGGTCGGCGCGGAGGCGCGCCTGCGACCCCTGCGCGGCAGCCACCTCGTCTTTCCCGCCTGGCGCTTCCCCGTAGCCCAGGCGATCAGCTTCATGCATCCGGTCGATGGGCGGCCGGTCTTCGCCTTCCCCTGGGAGGGCGTCACCCTGCTGGGCACGACCGACGTCGATTGCCCGCCGCCGCTGGACGCCGACCCCAGCATCACCGGCGACGAGGTGGCCTACCTCATGGCCGCCGTCACGGCCCAGTTTCCGGCCCTGGGACTGACGCTCGACGACATCAGCGCCACCTTTGCCGGCATCCGGCCGGTCATCGGCAGCGGCAAGGTCGATCCGTCCGAGGAGTCGCGCGATCACGTCGTCTGGCAGGAGGCGGGGCTTCTGACCGTGACCGGCGGCAAGCTGACGACCTTCCGCCAGATCGGCCGCCAGGCGCTGGAGCAGGTCTGCGGCCGGCTGGACGACGGCGAGGCGCGGCTGGCCCGCCTGCACGAGGACGCGCCGGTGCTGTGGACGGCGGCCGAGG
>JAIBAS010000069.1 GCA_019695075.1 Promineifilum sp.
CGAAAGCGCCCTGGCCGAGAGCGACATGGTCGTCATCACCGCCGGCTCGTCGGTCAGCGCCCGCGACATGACCGTGACTGTCATTGCCGGGCTGGGCGCGCCGGGCGTGCTGCTCCACGGCGTGGCCACCCGGCCGGGCAAGCCGACCATCGTCGGCGCGGTGGCGGGCAAGCCGGTGCTGGGGCTGCCGGGCAATCCCGTCTCGGCCCTCGTCCAGTTCGACATGTTCGGCGTGCCGGCGATCTATCATTTGCAGGGGCTGGCCGGGGAGCCGCCGCGCAATCGCGTCTGGGCGCGTCTGGCGGCCAACGTGCCCAGCGCCAGCGGGCGGGAGGATTACGTTCCGGCGCGGCTGGAGGCGGCCGCCGACGGGCCGCTGGTCGTGCCCATCTTCGGCAAGAGCAACCTCATCTACACCCTGGTGGGTGCGGACGGGCTGATCGTCGTGCCGCTCAACCGCGCCGGGCTGATGGCCGGCGATCAGGTCGAAGTGCGACTGTTCTAGGGCACGTTGGCGGCGCAGCGAAAGCCGAGCGTCGCGTCGGCGTTGTCCGGCGGCGACGACTGGCGCACGGTTGCCAGCGTGAAGTAGGCCGTGTCGAACCAGGAACCGCCGCGCACGACCTTCTGCTCACCCGTCTCCGGCCCGGCGGGGTCCGCGCCGGGCGAGACGGCGTAGTAAGCCGGGTCGAACCAGTCGGCCACCCACTCCCAGACGTTGCCGGCCAGGTCGAAGTGGCCCGTGGCGCTGCGGCCGTCGGCGTAGCTGCCCACCGGCGCGGCCACGGCAAAGCCATCGTTGTAGGACACGTTGGCCTGCGGCGCGTCGCAGGTCGCGTCGCAGAAGTTCAGCAGCTTGCCGTTGAATGTGTCGCCCCAGGGATAGAGGCGGGCCGTCATGGTGTTGTCGTCCCAGCCGGCGGCCTTCTCCCACTCCGCCTCGGTCGGCAGACGCGCGTCGCGCCAGGCGCAGTAGGCCGCCGCGCCATACCACGTCACGCCCGCGGCCGGGGATTGCCCGCGGTCAGCAGCGACGACGGCGACACCGCCCTCCCAGTCGATGCGGCTTTGGTCCACGTCGAGGCAAGGCTGCCCCTGGCAGACGGCCGCCTCGCCGCCGATGGCGTTCAGGAAGTCCACGAAGGCGGCGTTGGTGACCTCGATGGCATCCAAATAGTAAGGGGCGACCAGGACGGTGTGGGCCGGCTCGCTGGGCGCGTACCAGTCGCGCTGGCAGGCGTTGCTGAACGCCTCGCATTCGGCCAGCAGGTTATCGGCCGCCGCGCCCATCTGGAAGAAGCCGCCGGCGACGAGACGCATCGCGCCGCCGGGGACGGCGACCTCGGCCGGCAGCGGCGTGGGCGTCGGCGGCGGTGGAGTGGGCGAGGGCGTGATGGTCGGAGCCAGGGTGGGTGTGGGGGCCAAAGTCGGCGAGGCAGCCGGCGTGGCTGTGGGCAGGGCCGCCGGCTCATCTGCGGCCGTTGGCAGCGCTGCCGCGTTGGCGTCAGTTGCGGTTATCGCCGTGGCCGGGGGTGTGGCGCTGGGGATGGCAGTGGCGTTCTCGGCCAGGGCTGTGGCCCCCCACGGCTCCAGCGTTGCCCGCGCCTCCACGGCAAAGGTGGCGATGGCTGCGCCGACCTCGTCGCGCGTGCAACCCGCCAGCAACAGGGGCAAAGTGGCTAACAGCAGCCAGGCCCCTACCAGGCCGCGCTGCTTGGCGACGCGAGCAAACCCTTCGATTAACATTGGACTTCCCTTTGATGACGGCCACAAGGCGATCGCCGCGGCCGACCGCGAAAGAAATATGGGCCGGCGTCGCGGTTACGCCGGCCCATTCTACCACTACAGGCTGCTAACGGTACGAGTTGTCTACCGGTACGTGGAAGCTACCGCGTCTCATGCGCTTCGCCGCCTAGCGCACCTGGGTCGGATCCCAATGGATCTCGGTCAGGTTGGCGCACGCTTCATTGCCGTGGACCTTGAAGTCCTCCGGGCGGGCGTTGCACCAGTTGTAAAAGCCGTTGGCCGTGCCCAGCGTGCCGTCGGCGGCGACGATGCTAATGTCGTCGATGACGAACATCGACCAGCCGAAGAACTCCGGGAACTTGCGGCCGACCATGATATGGAAGTACTGGTTGGGCTTGATCGTCACGGTTTCGTCGCGGCCGACGTAGTTGCAGACCGCGTCGCCGTTGGAGCAGACGAACTGATCGGGGTACAGCTCACGCCACTCAGTGACGCCGGCGGGGGTGGGCGAGTCGCTGATGGCATACCAGGCCATGCTGTTGTAGGGGCCGGTGTTGCCGCCCTCAAAGGCGGTCACGCTGATGCTGACGTAATAGAGGCCCTCGACGGGGATGCGTGTCAGCTGCTGCGCAGCGCCGGCGTAGTAGCCGCCTTCCTTTGCGCCGGAGTGCTGGATGAACCAGCCCATGGCGTTGTTAATGCCTTCGGGGTTGGCGGGCAGGGCCAGGTCGACTTCGTGCAGGCGGCCGGCCGTCCAGCCGGCGGTGGTGTCGCGCCAGAAGACCCACGGGTCGGCCGGGCCGAGCGTCGTGCCCCACTGCGTGAATGCGCCGTTGGTGATCAGGCTGCTGGCCTCGGCGTCGGCAATGCGCTCCGGGGTGTCCTGGATCGTGTACTCGCTCCACATGTCCTCGCTGGACGTATAGGTGACGACCAACTCGGCGAACGCGCCGGCGCTCAGAACCAGCGCCAGCAGGACGCCGAACAGGATCGCGATTCTTGATTTCTTCATCTCTGAAAGTCTCCTTACTTGTGGGCTACGTGTGTGAACTTACGTCGTACGGTTGTGATCAGTGTTTCTGACGATAAAGTGCCTCCTGGGCGCCCCGTGGCACGGTTGCGTCATCATCTGGTACTTCTAGCCCACTTTGTACCATAAGAGAGAGACGGGCAGCGTGAACCGGCTGTTAAAAACGCTCTAGTTTCGCTCCCCTGGGCATTTTGCCTGTGGCGCAAGCGCCGGCGGTGTTCTGGCGCGAAGTCGTTGACGACAGCCGGCCGGTTTGCGCTATAATCATCCTGTTTGCTTGCCGGCGGCATGCCGGCCGAGAGAGAGGACTATGATAAGACGTCGTGATCTTTACTGGTTGTTCGTCATCATCCTCATCGTCGCCGGGGCGATCTGGGTGGTGACGAGTCCGCGTTTTCCGATCCGCCTGGGCCTAGACTTGCAGGGCGGCTTGCAGGTCTTGTTGGAGGCCGACGTGGCCGAGGATGTCGAGGTGACTGCGGAAGCGATGGACACCGCGCGGCAAATCATCGACCGCCGCGTGAACGCCATCGGCGTCACCGAGCCGTTGGTGCAGGTCGAGGGCGCGCGCCGCATCCTCATCGAGTTGCCCGGCATTGAAGACCCGCAGGAGGCGTTGTCGCTGATTCAGGAGACGGCCCTGCTGGAGTTCGTCGATACCGGCGACCAGGCGCTGCCGGCGGGGATGTGCATCCGCACCGACCTGAACGAAGGTCAGCCGTCGCGCTGCGAGCAAGAAGCGGTAGACGGCGGCACGACCACCGAGCCGCCGACGTTCACAACGGTGCTGACGGGCGCGGGTCTGCGCGAGGCGACCGTGAACACGGATCGTCTGGGCCAATACCACGTCAGCTTCACGTTGACCGATGAGGGCGGCCAGATCTTCGGCGCGCATACGGCCGCCAACCAGGGCAAGCACCTGACCATTGTCCTGGACAAGGAGGTCATCTCCAGCCCGGTCATCAGCGCCGTTATCGAAGAGCAGGGCACGATCACGGGCAACTTCACCCTGGCCGAGGCCCAGCAGTTGGCCACCCAACTGCGCTTCGGTAGCCTGCCGGTGCCGCTGCGCATCGAAAGCACGCGCCAGGTGGGGGCAACGCTGGGCGAGCAGTCGATCGAGGCCAGCATCCGCGCCGGCATCATCGGCGTCATCGTGGTATTGCTGTTCATGCTGATCTACTACCGGCTGCCGGGCGTGCTGGCCGACACGGCGCTGATCATCTACGTGCTGCTGAGCTTCGCGGTGTTCATGCTCCTCGGCGTCACGCTGACGCTGCCGGCCATCACGGGCTTCCTGCTTTCCACGGGCATGGCCGTAGACGCCAACGTGCTCGTCTTTGAGCGCATCAAAGAGGAGATGCGCAAGGGCGCACACCTGGAAGACGCGCTGGAGACCGGCTTCTCGCGGGCGTGGAACTCCATTCGCGACTCCAACGTGGCGACGCTGGTCATCTGCGCCATTTTGTGGGCCTTCGGTCGCAACTTCGGCGCCAGCGCGGTCGAGGGCTTCGCCGTGACGTTGGCTATCGGTGTGTTTATCAGCATGTTTACCGCTATCCTGGTCACGCGCACGCTGGTGCGGGTGATTCTCGGCCGCGCCGCCGGCCGTCTCCAGGAGCGCAAGGGACTCATGGGCATCTAGAAGCCCAACCGGGGAATCAACTATGTCGTTCGTCTACCACATTATTGAGAATCGTCGCCGTTACTTTCTGTTCTCGACTGTTCTGCTCACCCTGGGCCTGGTGGCCATGCTGGTCTCGTTTGTGCGCACCGGCTCGCCCTTCCGCGTTGGCGTGGACTTCCGCAGCGGCACGCGCTTCGAGGTGCAGTTCGAGCAGCAGGTGACGGAAAACGACATTCGCGACATGTTCGCCCAAAACGGCATCACCAGCCCGTCGATCATCGCCCTGCGCGGCGAGGGATTGGAGAATGCCTGGCAGATTCGCAGTGAGTTCGTCTCCCCGGAGACGGCGCAGCAAATCCTGGACGACCTGAACACATTGGCCCCGCTGCGGGCCGACGCCTCGCAGGTCACCAGCGTCAGCGCCGCCGTCGGCAACGAGGTCACGCGCGCAGCCATCATCGCCGTCATTTTCTCGGCCATCGTCGTCCTCTTCTACATCGTGATCGTCTTCCGGCAGGTGCCCAATACCTTCCGCTATGGCACGACGGCGGTGATTGCCCTGCTGCACGACGTGTTTATCGTCCTCGGCTTCGCAGCCGTCACTGGCCTGGTGCTGGGCTGGGAGGTGGACGCGCTCTTCCTGACCGCTGTCCTGACTGTGGCCGGCTTCTCACTGCAAGACACTATCGTCCTCTTCGACCGCATGCGCGAGAACATCGCCCGGCGGCCGTTCGAGAAGATCGATCTGATCGCCAACCGCTCCATCGTCGAGACGATCCACCGCTCGCTGGTGACGCAGTTGAACGCCATGTTCGTCATGGTGGCCATCCTGTTGTTCGGCGGCGTGTCCATCCGGCCGTTCATCGCCACGCTATTTGTGGGCCTGCTGTGTGGCACGTATAGCTCGATCTTCATCGCTGTGCCGCTGCTGGTCACCTGGGAAGAGCGCATCAGCGCGCGGGCGCGGACGGCCGTGAGTTAGCCGCCATGCGCGCCCTCGTTCTTGAGGACGGCCATCTTGGCCTCTGCGCCGACGCGCCGCAGCCGGAACCGGCGGCCGACGATGCCCTGATCCGCGTCTCGCTGGCGGGCATTTGCTCGACCGACCTGGAACTAGTCAAGGGGTACGCCGGCGGCTTTCGCGGCGTGCTGGGGCATGAGTTTGTGGGAGTGGTGGTCGACGCGGCGTCGGGCAGTGGGCAGTATCCAGTATCCAGTGGACAGTGGAGCGACAGCAGCCACCTAGTATCAAGTGGAACGACAGGAGTCGCCGAGTGGGTGGGGCGGCGGGTGGTTGGCACGATCAACCTCGGCTGCCGGCGCTGCGCCGTCTGTCTGGGTGAGGGGCCGGAGCACTGTCCCAACCGCACCACACTGGGCATCCACAACAAGGATGGCGTCTTCGCCGACTACGTGACCCTGCCGGTGGTCAACCTGTTGGAAGTGCCGGCGACCGTGGCTGACGAGGAAGCCGTTTTCACCGAGCCGCTGGCCGCGGCGCTGCGGATTCGCGAGCAGATCGCCGTGCGGCCGACGGCGCGGACGGCTGTGGTGGGGCCGGGGCGGCTGGGATTGCTGGTGGCCCAGGTACTGGCGCTGGCGGGCACGGAGGTGGTTGTCCTCGGCCGGCGCGCGGAGAGCCTGGCGCTGCCGCGGCAATTGGGGCTACCTACCGGCCTGGTGGACGCCGCCGCCGATAACGCCTATGACCTCGTCGTCGAGGCCACAGGCAACGATGCCGGCTTCGCCCATTCACTGCGGCTGGTGCGCCCGCGCGGCACGCTGGTGCTCAAGAGCACGTTCGCCGGCCGGGCCAACATCGACCTGACCAAGCTCGTCGTCGGCGAAATCACCGTCGTTGGCTCGCGCTGCGGGCCGTTCGCGCCGGCGCTGCGGCTGCTGGAGCAGGGCGCGGTGGGCGCTCAGATCGCGGTGCGACCGCTCATCGAGGCCGAGTATCCGCTCAGCGAAGGGCTGGCGGCGTTTGAACACGCGGCCCGGCCGGGCGCGCGCAAGGTGCTCTTGCGGCCGGGCGGCCCGAGATAGGGGATAGGGATTAAGGGCTAGGCGTGGCCCAGTTCGCGCCGGATCGTCTCGGTCAGGATGGCCACCATCTCGCGCACCTGGGCCTCGTCAACGATGAGCGGCGGCCCAAGCATGACCACGTCGCCGTTGACCCCGTCAGCGCAGCCGACCGAGTGGTAGATGATCAACCCCAGGTCGAAGGCGCGGTCGGTCAGGTGGTGGGTGATGCCCTCTTTCTTGGGGAAGGGTTGCTTGGTGGCGCGATCCTGAACCAGTTCGATGCCCCAGAAGAGACCGCGGCCGCGGATGTCGCCCACGTGGGGGTGGTCGTCCAGCGCCTCGTGGAGCAACTCGCCCATGAGCGCGCCCATCGTCGCCGAGTTCTCGACCAGCTTCTCGCGTTGCATGATGCCCAGTGTGGCCAGGCCGGCGGCAGCGCCGACGGCGTGGTGGCTGAACGTGCCGCCGTGGTTGAAGTCGCCCAGGGCGACGCGCACCTGCTCGACGTCGGCCCCCCTGGCGGCGATGAAGCCCAGCGGGAAGTAGCCGCCGGCCGTGCCCTTCGACGCTACCAGGATGTCGGGCACGGTTTGCCAGTGTTCCAGCGCCCACATCTTGCCCATGCGCCCGAAGCCGACCAGAACCTCGTCGGCGATCAGCAGCACGCCGTAACGGTCGCAGATGGCGCGCACGCGCGGCCAGTAGTCGTCCGGCGGCAGCGCCGCGCCCAGCGACGCGCCGCTGGTTGGCTCGGCGATGAACGCGGCGACGTTCTCCGCGCCCAGGGCGACGATGGCTTCTTCCAGCCGGCCGGCCAGTTGCTCGCCGGTCATGGGGTAGCGATAGAGGTAGGGCGACGGGATGTGGGGCACGTCGTGGAGCATGTCCAGGTAGGGCGAGCGCAGGCCGGGCCGGCCGCTGACGGCCAGCGCCCCCAGCGTCATGCCGTGGTAGCTGTTCCAGCGCGAGAGGACAACGTGGCGGCGCTCTTCGCCGCGGGCCATTTGGATCTGCCGCGCCAGCTTGATGGCCCCTTCGACGACCTCGGAGCCGCTGCTGAGAAAGTAGAAGCGCGGCTCCGGCAGGGGCGTGACCTCAGCCAGGGCCGCGGCGTAGGCCTCCAGCGGCTCGCTGGTGAACATCGTCGCGTGGACGTAGGCAGCCAGTTGCGCCTGGCGGGCCATGGCCTCGACGATCTCGGCGCGGCCGTGGCCAACGTTAATGACCAGCGGCCCGCCGGAGCCATCGATGTAGCGCTTGCCGCTCTCGTCGTAGAGGTAGATGCCCTGGCCGTAGGCGATCTTCGGCCGGGGGTGGTTCATGTTGCGATAGAAAACGTTGCCGTGGGGGTGCTTGTAGAGCATGGGTGCGCTCCTGAGGGATGAGGGGTGAAGGATGGAGCTTGCGGGCGCGGCGCACGGCGGCTTACCGGTAAAGTCCCTGGGGATCGAGTTCCTGGCGGACGATGGCCAGTTCCTCGGCCGTGGGCGGCGTCATCTGGCGCAATTCCGGAGCGACCCGCAGCGGCCAGCCGACGGCCGCCTGGATGCTCTCGACGGTCTGGCCCGCGGCCAATTCGGTCAGCATCATCTCGCGCTCCGGGTTGTCGAAGGTGAATAGCGCCTTGTCGGTGATGACCTGGTCGGGGCCAAGGCCAGGCATGCCCAGCCGCCGGCGGGCGTCGCCGCCGGCGAGATGGCCGGGGCTGGTCAGGAAGTCGATCTTGGACACAAAGGCGCGCTTCGACAGGCGCATGATCATGAAGATGCGCCGGGCGTTGATGGCGATCTCGCACGCGCCGCCGGAGCCGGGCAGGCGGGTCTTGGGGGCGGCATAGTCGCCGATGACGGTCGTGTTGAGATTGCCGAAGCGGTCGATCTGCGCCCCGCCTAGCAGGGCGACGTCGATGAGGC
Organism: Promineifilum sp.; assembly: GCA_019695075.1. Taxonomy (GTDB): domain Bacteria; phylum Chloroflexota; class Anaerolineae; order Promineifilales; family Promineifilaceae; genus Promineifilum. The sequence goes on from JAIBAS010000069.1 coordinate 8,342, forward strand.
CGCGTTGCAGGTAGAGCATGAACAGGTCGGCCATGCTCATGACCGACGTGGCCCCACTGACCAACGTCGGGTCGCCGATGGATAGGGGCAGACGGGCCGGCTGCGCGCCGAAGACGCCGCTCTCGTAGACCAATTCCATGTCCGGCGAATGGCTGCGGCGGGCGAGGTTGCAGGCGATGTTGGGCAGGCCGACGCCGACGAAGACGGTGCGATTGCCGCGCAGGGCGCGCGAGGCGGCGACGATCATCAGTTCGGAGGCCGTAGGCCCGGGTGTCGGGGTGTTGAGTGCGTCCATGGGGGTTCCTGTGGTTATGGCGCGGCCAGTTCCGACGGCAGCACCTGCTCGGTCAGCAGACGGCGGAAGGTGGCCACGGGGTCGGCCGACGCGGCGATGAGCCTATGGCCCTCGCTGTAGGTGAACGAATAGGAGCGGTACAGCGGGTGGGTACAGAAGCGGAAGATCTGCGCGCTCCGCTCCGGTGAAGTCAGGCCATAGGTGCGGATATAGTCTTGCGCCTGGGCTTCGTCCAGTTGGCCGGTGTGGTAGAGGATGGCGGCATTGCCGTTGACGGCGCGCAGGGCCGCGCCGGCGGCCTCGAGGCCACGCAGGCGCTCGGCCGTGTCCGGCTCGACGGCGATGCCGGCCGCGGGCAGCAGCACCTCGACTGTCCAGTCGTGCCCCGTGCCATCAGGGAAGATCATGTCCAGGGCGGTCGTGGCGATGCCCTCGGCAATGACCGCCGCCGGCGAATGTAGCAGCGCCGCTGCCTGCTCAGCATAGCCGCGCTGCCGGTAGAGGGCCTGCTCTTTAAGGACAGCCTCGGTGTGGTGGCCGGGGTAGCCCTCGTGGGCAAAGGTCGCCAGCAGGGCAGTGGCGTTGAGCGGCAGGTCGGTGTTGAACTCGATGAGCGAGCGGCCGTTGCCCAGGTACCAGTTGTAGGCGCTCCAGGGCTGGTTGCTGGTCAGGCGCACTTCGACGCTTTCTTCATCGGGTAGCGCGACGAAGGCGGCCGTGCGCCGGCGCGTCTCGGCGCGGGCCAGTTCCAGCAGCGCCGGCCCGCGTTCGGTCGGAATTTCGAAGCGCCGGCGCCAGACGGCCAGGCGCACGGCCATGTCGCCGCCGGGCAGTGGCGGCAGCAGGCTGTCCAGGGCGCGGTGGGCGCTCTCGAACGCGCTCTCCGGCGTCAATTGCGGGTGGATGTCGTAGAGGCGGTGGACTTCTTGCAGGTAGTCGAACGTCTCGCCGTTCAGCAGCCGCAGCGTACATTCGACGGCCCGCAACGTGGCCGATAGGTAGACGGCGCGGGCCGGGTCGTCGCCGGGGATGCTGTCTTCCAGGCGGGCGAGATCATCCAGCAAGGCGGCCGGCGGACGGGGCGGGGCGGCGTTGACCTCCTCGCGTAGCGCTTCCGGGCCGTAGTAGGCGTCGATGTAGCCGGCGACGTGTTTGTCGATCTCCAGCGTCAGGCGCAGATAGGCCTGGCCAAAGGCATCGAGCGGGGACATGATCGCTCTCCGTGAGGCCGGCGGCTTAGCCGTAGCGGCCGTAATTGATCGGTTCGGCCGGCAGCGCGCCAGGGGCCAGGCGGGCCAGCGTCTCGCGACCGAGTTTGTCCAGATAGGCGGCGCGGTCGGGCAGAGCGTAGACCCACTCCTCCAGCCATGCCTCGGTCGTGGCCTGGTCGCGCGACGACTCGTCCCATTTCAGGTAGAAGTCGTTGTCGCGGTCGTAGTAGCCCTGAACGTAGCTGGGGTGCGCGCCATAGGGTTCGCAGACGACGGCATCGACGATCAAGCCGGGGATGAGGGTGCGGTTGGGGTCGCGGCGGATGACATCCTCATCAACGACCTCTTCGACGACGACGATGACCTTTTTGGCGGCAAAGGCGACTTCCTTCTGTGTGCCCAGCAGGCCCCACAGTTGGGTGTTGCCGTTGGCGTCGGCGCGCTGGGCGTGGACAAAGGCCACGTCGGGCTTCAGCGGCGGCACGACGGCGATGGGGCCGTCGCCATAGGGGCTATCGACGAAGCGGATGAGGTCGTTGGCGGCGGGCATGTCGCTGCCGACGTAGCTGCGCAGCGGGAAGAAGGGCAAATTGGCCGCGCCGGCCATGTAGCGGCCGACCATGCCGAAGTGGGAGTACTCCTCGATGTCCAGTGGTCGGGGCACGCCTTGCTCGACCGCCCGCCGGATGCAGTGCAGGCTGCCGACGCCGGGGTTGCCCAGGTAGCTGAAGATGAGCTTGCGCGCCGTGCCCGCGGCGATCATCTGGTCATAGATCAGGTCGGGCGTCAGGCGGCAGAGGACAAGGTCGCGTTTGCGCTGGCGGATGATCTCGTGGGCGGCGGCGAAGCAGATGAACGCCGTGAAGCCTTCGATGGCCAGAGTGCAGCCGTCGACGACGTACCGCTCGACGGCTGCGCGCATCGATATAAGTTTTGTGTTGGGCATGGTGTCCAGTGGGCAGTATCCAGTATCCAGTGTTCAGTATCCAGTGTTCAGTAGGTCAGATCAGGACTGACATATTGACCCCTGGATACTGGATACTGCCCCCTGGATACTGGATACTGAATGCTGACTATTCAATAATCGTCTGGCTCTGCTCGTGCATGTACTGCTGAACGTAGTAGAAGCTGCCGGCGGCCTTGCCGGTGGAGCCGCTGCCTTTCCAGCCGCCGAACGACTGGTAGCCGGGCCACGCGCCGGTGGTTGCCCCGGAGGCGCGGTTGACGTAGAGGACGCCCGCTTCCATGTGGTCAAGGAACCACTGCACTTCGTCCTCATCCTCGCTGAAGAAGCCGGCCGTCAGACCATACTCGACATCGTTGGCCTTCTTCATGGCCTCGTCGAGGTCGTCGTAGGCTTCGACCATGACGATAGGCAGGAACATCTCCTGCTTCCACAGGGGATGGTCTTCCGGCACGTTGTCGGCAATGGTCGGGGCGACGTAGTAACCCTTGCCGCCGAGCACCTCGCCGCCGAAGGCGATGTCGCCGTGCTGGCGGAGGTCAGCCACGAACCCCTGATAATCCTGGTAGGCGCTCTGGTTGATGACCGGCCCCATCCAGTTTTGTTGCTGCGTCGGGTCGCCGACGTTGATTTGCGACGTCAGGTCGAGGAACTTCTGCATGAAGGCGTCCTTGACATCGCGGTGGACGTAGAGGCGCGACAAGGCCGAGCACTTTTGCCCTTGCAGGCCGAAGGCGGAGCGCATGCAGCCCATCGCCGCCTTGTCCAGGTCGGCTTTCTTGCTGACGATGACCGGGTTCTTGCCGCCCATTTCGGCCACGCACGGCCGCGGGTACTTGCCGGTGCTGAAGGAGCGGATGATGGCCATGCCGACGTCGTAGCTGCCGGTGAAGGTGATGCCGGCCACGTCGGGATGATCGACGAGTGTCTGGCCGACGCTGCGTCCGCCGCCGGTGACGAAGTTGAAGACGCCGGCGGGCACGCCCGCGTCGCGGAAGGCTTCGGTCAGCAGCCAGCCCGTGAAGGGCGTATCGGTGGCGGGCTTGAAGACGACGGTGTTGCCCGCCGCCAGGGCCGCGCCGCTGGGGCCGCCGGCCAGCGCGCCGGGGAAGTTGAACGGCGAAATGACGACCCAGACGCCGTAGGGCTTCAGCACGCTGCGGTTGTGGTGCCTGTCGCTTTCGGTCAGCAGCGGTTTGGCGAAGCCGTTGTTCTTTTCCATGGCGTCGCAGTTGTAGCGGATGAGGTCGGCCGTCTCTTCGACGTCGCCCAACGCCTCCAGGCGGTTCTTGCCGACTTCCAGGCTCATGACCGCGCCCATCTTGAAGAGGCGATCGCTGAGCAGGTCGGCGGCGCGGCGCAGGATGGCCACGCGCTCTTGCCAGGGCATATCGCGCCAGCCGGGGTAGGCGGCCTTGGCCGCGGCGACGGCGTCGTTGGCGTCCTTCTCGGTGCCCTTCTGGAAGTAACCCATGACCAGATCAGTGTCGACCGGGCTGATCTTGGCGAAAGTTTGCTCGGCGAAGCGCTCCTGCCCATTGATGAACATGGGGTAAGTCTGGCCGGCGTGGCGGCGAAAGTCGGTCACGGCCTCATCGTAGAGCCGGTGCAGCTCCGGGTCGGGGCTGGAAAGAGTCGAATAGGTAACCTTGAACTTGTGTGCTGGTGCCTGGGTCATACGAAACTCCTCAGTGTTGAGATGTGGGATTACGTGGAAAGGGGCAGGCCGAGCCTATGGTCGGGCGCGGCAATGTCTACCGCAATCTATTATAGCGCGAAAGAAGAAGAATCTCACGCAAAGCACGCCAAGCTTACTGAAGCTTGGCGTGCTTTGCGTCTTTGCGTGAGATTGTCTTCTTCTATCCGCCGGTGCCCTGCAGCGAGTCGAGCGACCACTGCGCCGGGTAGAAGTTCTCGTTGACGGTCAGGGCGGTCTGGTAGGCCTCGATGGCCCCGGTGATGTCGCCCAGGTAGGCGAGGGCGTGGCCCTTATACCAGAACGTCTCTTCGACGTTGCGGCCGCCCTGCGTCTCCAGGGTGGCGTCGGCCAGGTCGATGACGTCCTGGTAGCGGTCGAGCTTCAGGTAGGCCAGGTAGGGCTGGAACTGGTACCACAGCATCCGCGGCGGCAGGCCGATCTCGCGGGCCTTGTCGAAGGCCTGCGCGCCGCCCTGGTAGTATTGGTTCTCGCCCGTCAGGCCGCCCATGCGCGTCAGGGCCGTGCCCAGGTTGAACCAGGAGAAGACGTCGTCGGGCCGCTGTAGCGTCTCCGTCTCGGCCATGGCGGCGACCTTCTGCCACATCTTGAAGTCGTCGTACATCTCGTCGCCAAGGATGGCCTTGACCGTCTCTTCCTGCTCCGGGCGGTAGACGACGTAGAAGGTGTTGCTGAATTGCTGCCAGAAGTGCAGGAATTCGTCGTAGGGATCGACGCGCCCGCTGCCATCGAACGGCCCCAGGTAGGAGTCCTGGCTATACAGCTCTTGCAGGTCGTCGTCGTAGCCGTAGATGGTCAGGTAGTGACCCCACCAGCCGGAGTCGGGCAGTTCGTAGCCCTTCTCGATGACGACGGGGAAGCCGGATGCCAGGAAGCGCTTGATCATCTCCAGGTCGCCGCCGCTGCGGGCGATGGCCTTGAAGCCGGGCATTTGCTCATTGACATAATCGGCAATCTGCCACGGGCTGACGTTGCGGTCTTCCGGGTTCGGCTTCAGGTAGGCGGCGACATCGGCCTGGGTGATCTCCGAGCCATACCAGTTGAGCACCTGGGTCAGGTTGGCCGGGCCGCAGTTGTTGAACGACTGCTTGACAATGCCCATGTCTTCCAGCACGACGCTCTTCGGCAGCGGCATGGGCGTGGGCGTCGGCGCGGGGGTGGCCGTCGCCGCCGGGGTGGGCGTCAGCGCCGGCTCGGTGGGCGCGGCC
>JAIBAS010000031.1 GCA_019695075.1 Promineifilum sp.
CAGCCGCTGCCCGTGTCGCTGGCTGTCGCGCCGCTGAGCGCCGACGCCGACGGGGAACAACTGGTCTCCTTTGTCAGCCGCGACGAGTTGGATCGGCTCAACGAATCGCTGGTTCACGCCCAACGGCTGGCCGGCATCGGCACGCTGACCGCCAGCGTGGCCCACGAACTGACCAACCCGATCAGCGTCATCACGGCCACGTGCATGAACCTGCGCGACGAGCTGGACGGCGAAGCGCTGGGGCGCGAGGAGCTGGCCCGCTACGTGGAGATGATTGAGCAGAGCGCCCTGCGCTGCGCGCGCATCGTCGAGGTCTTGCGCAACTACGCCCACAGCGTCGGCCGCGACACGGCCGACGGCGCGGCCATCGCCATCACCAGCCCGGCGGCCGTGGCGCAAGACGCGCTGATGATGGTCGAGCAGCAGTTCCGCAAGCAGGCCCACGTCACCGTCGAGTTAGACCTGGAGCCGGGCCTGCAAACCATCTTCTGCGACCACCACCGCATCGCCCAGGTGCTCATCAACCTGCTGACCAACGCCCGCGACGCCATGCAGCCCGACGGCGGCACCGTCCACGTGCGCTTCTGGACGCCGCAACTGGCCGGCGGCGACTGGTTCGCCTTCGCCGTCAGCGACACGGGCACGGGCATCGACCTGGCCATCCTGCCGCGCATCTTCGAGCCGTTTTTCACCACCAAGCCCAATGGCCAGGGCACAGGGCTGGGCCTCTACATCGCCGAGGGCATCGTGCGCCAGCACGGTGGCCAGATCACCGCCGCGAACAACCCCGATGGCGGGGCGACGGTGACGGTCATTTTGCCGCGCAAGCCGTAAGAGTAGGGGCTAGGGATTAGGGGATAGGGGTTAGGGGTTAGGGAAGAGTCCTCTTCCCTGGCCCCTGGAACCTAGCCCCTCTCGACCAGCTTCAAGAAGTACTCGTGCAACCGTGTATCGTCGGTTAGTTCCGGGTGGAACGAGGTTGCCAGCCAGTGGCCCTCCTCGGCGGCCACGGGCGTGCCGTCGGCCAGGCGGGCCAGGACGCGGGCGTTGCCGTGGGCGGCCACCAGGCGCGGCCCGCGGATGAAGACGGCCGGGAACGGCCCGCTGCCGTTCAGCCCGTCCACGTCGATGGGCGTGATGAAGCTATCGACCTGGCGGCCGAAGGCGTTGCGCTCGACCTCAATGTCCATCAGCCCCAGCAGCGGTTGGTCGCGGCCAATGCTCTTGGCCATGAAGATCATCCCCGCGCACGTGCCCCAGACCGGCTTGGCCGCGGCGAAGGCCCGCAGCGGCTCGGTCAGGCCGTAGGTGTTGGCCAGCTTGCCGATGGTCGTGCTCTCGCCGCCGGGGATAATCAGCCCATCCAGCCCGGCCAGGTCCTCCGGCAGCCGCACCTCGACCGCCTCGACCCCCAGCCGCCGCAGGATGTTGATGTGTTCGATAAATGCGCCTTGCAGCGCGAGGACGCCTATTTTCATGTGGGGCCTCGTTACAAGCGCGGGGGAGCAGGGGAGCGGGGGTGCAGGGGTGAAAAGAACCTCTTAATGAAGGTCTCTTTCACCCCTGCTCCCCTGCACCCCCGCGCTTCCTTTTACCAGCCGCGGCCGGCCAGCTGCTGCTCCGGGGCCAGCGTGTGGACGCCGATGCCGACCATCGGCTCGCCCAGCTTCTCGCTGACGCGGGCCAGGATTTCGGCGTTGCGGAAGTGGGTCGTGGCCTCGACGATGGCCTTGGCCCGTCGCGCCGGGTCGCCGCTCTTGAAAATGCCGGAGCCGACGAAGACGCCATCGACCCCCAGTTGCATCATCAGCGCCGCGTCGGCCGGGGTGGCGATGCCGCCGGCGGCGAAGTTGACCACCGGCAGGCGGCCGAGCGCCCTGGTCTCCTTGACCAGTTCATAGGGCGCGCCCAGTTCCTTGGCGAAGGTCATCAGCTCTTCGTCGGGCATATTCTGCAGGCGGCGAATCTCGCCCAGGACGGAGCGCGCGTGGCGCACCGCCTCGACGACGTCGCCTGTGCCCGCCTCGCCCTTGGTGCGCATCATCGCCGCGCCCTCGCCGATGCGCCGCAGCGCCTCGCCCAGGTTGCGGCAGCCGCAAACGAAGGGGATCTTGAAGTCGTGCTTGTTGATGTGGTAGGCCTCGTCGGCCGGCGTCAGCACTTCGCTCTCGTCGATGAAGTCGACGCCGATGGCCTCCAGAATCTGCGCCTCGACGAAGTGGCCGATGCGCACCTTGGCCATGACCGGGATGCTGACCGTGGCCATGATCTCGCGGATGAGGCCGGGGTCGGACATGCGCGCCACGCCGCCGCTGACGCGGATGTCGGCCGGCACGCGCTCCAACGCCATGACGGCCACCGCGCCCGCTTCCTCGGCGATGCGGGCGTGCTCCGGCGTGACCACGTCCATGATCACCCCGCCCTTGAGCATCTGGGCCAGGCCGCGCTTGACGGTGACGCTGCCGACTTCGCCGCGGCCGTTGCTGCCTTGTCCGTTCTCGTTCATCTGCTTATCCTCCGGGCCGGGCCGTTCTGCTAGGCCCGACCAAACGTAATGACCTTTGATTGCTGCGCTCCATTGTAGTGACCGGCCGGGGACAATTCAAGACAATTGGCCCTAATCTACGGGGGTTGATTACCGTTTTGATAAGACCAATTCAGATGAGAACAGGCGCAGTTTTCACATTTCATCGGCTTGCCATTCTCTACAAACAGGCTATACTAGACCTATATTCATTGGATTTATTTGATTCATTGGATCAATCATCGTGCGTCTCGAAAAGCTCGACTCCGAGTTCCTTCACTACCTCGTCGAACACCACGTCGATCCCGGCGACAAGCTGCCGTCGCTGAACGAGATCGGCGGGACGCTGGGCGTCAGCGTGGGCAAGCTGCGCGAGGAGTTGGCCGTGGCCCGCGGGCTGGGCGTGGTGTCGGTGCGCCCGCGGCTGGGCATCCAGCGCGAGCCGTTCGACTTCGCCGAGGCCATCTTGCCGGCCATCCTCTTCGGGCTGGCCACGGGCGAGGCCACCTTCGCCCAACTGAGCCAGCTACGCCGCACCATCGAAACAAGCTTCTGGGACGAGGCTGTGGTACGCTTGACCGTGGACGACCGGCTGCGGTTGCGCAACCTCGTCGGGCGGGCCTGGGCCAGGCTGCGCGGCGAGCCGATCCACATTCCCAACGCCGAACACCGGCAATTGCACATGACCATCTTTGGCCGGCTGGGCAACCCGTTTGTCCACGGCCTTCTCGTCGCCTACTGGGATGCCTACGACGCCAGCGAGTTGACCCGCTTCCAGAGCTACCAGTACTGGACCGACGTGTGGACCTATCACGAGCAGATCGTCGATGCCCTCTGCGCCGATGACTTCGAGCGCGGCCGGCGGCTGCTGAGCGAGCATTTCGCGCTGCTGCAAACCGAACCGGAAGCAGTGGTCGAAGTCGATATTTAGGGGAGTAATCCATGAAGAGCCTTAAGGAAGAACTGGAAAGCGAGCAGGTGCGCCACCTCGACCTGAGCCGCTACTGCGTCGTCGAGAGCGGCACGACGGTGCGGGCGACGCTGGAGCGGATGCGCACCGATGAGGGGCGGCCGGTGCTGGTCGTCCGCGGCAAGGAACTGGTCGGCATCTTCACCGAGCGCGATGTGCTGCAACGGGTGATGACCCGGCCGGAGACGCTCGATGGCCCAGTGGACGCGGTCATGACCGCCCGCCCCATCACCGTCCTGCCGGACACGTCGGCCGCCGACGCCCTCTGGCTGATGGATGACCATCATTTCCGCAATCTGCCCGTCGTCGACCGCCAGGGCAACATCCTCGGCGACATGACCTATGCCGCGCTGATCGCCTATCTGGGCGCGCGCTACCCGGTTGAAATTCAGAACCGCCCCCTGCGCCCGGAGCAGTATCCGAGCAAGCCGGAGGGCGGGGACTAAGAGAGTGGACAGTGAGCAGTGGACAGTGAGCAGTACCCTTACGACCACTGGCCACTGACCACCGACCACCGACCACCGACCACTAGAAACCCATGAACGAAAACGACTACATTATCGAAGAACGCGACGCCGTCGTGATCCGCTTTGCCGGTGACTCGGGCGACGGCATGCAGCTAACCGGCACGCAATTCACCAACACGTCGGCCGTCTTCGGCAACGACGTCAGCACGATGCCCGACTTCCCGGCCGAGATTCGCGCCCCGGCGGGCACGCTGGCCGGCGTCAGCGGCTTCCAGGTCAACTTCTCCAACCGCGACATCCTGACGCCCGGCGACGCAGCCCTGATTCTGGTGGCCATGAACCCGGCGGCGCTGAAGGCCAGTCTGCCCGACCTGGAAGTCCACGGCACGATCATCGCCAACACCGACGCCTTCACGCAGACGAACCTGCGCAAGGCCGGCTACGAAGCCAACCCGCTGCGCGACAACTCGCTGGGCGAGTACCAGGTCATCGAAGTGCCCCTGACGACGCTCAACCGCGAGGCGCTCAAGAACATCGAGGGGTTATCGACCAAGGACAAGGACCGCTCGCAGAACTTCTTCGCCCTGGGGCTGGCCTTCTGGATGTTCGACCGGCCGCTCGACGTGACCCTCGACTGGGTGCGCAAGAAGTTCGCCAAGACGCCGGCGGTGATGGAGGGCAACATCCGCTCGCTGGAGACGGGCTACCACTTCGGCGAGACGAGCCGCATCTTCCAGCACCGCTACCGCATCCGCCCGGCGGCCCTGCCGCCGGGAACCTATCGCAAGGTGACGGGCAACACCGCCCTGGCGTTGGGGCTGGTGACGGCGGCGCAGAAGATGGGCAAGCCGCTGTTCTATGGCACTTACCCCATCACCCCGGCCAGCGACATCCTCCATGCCCTCGCGCCGCTGCGCAACTTCGACGTGCGCACCTTCCAGGCCGAGGACGAGATCGCCGCGATGGGTTCGGTCATCGGCGCGGCCTTTGGCGGCGCGCTGGCCGTCACCGGCACCAGCGGCCCCGGCGTGGCCCTCAAGAGCGAGGGCATGAACCTGGCCGTGGCCCTGGAACTGCCGATGATCATCATCAACGTGCAGCGCGGCGGCCCCAGCACCGGCCTGCCGACCAAGGTGGAGCAGTCCGACCTGTTGCAGGCTCTCTTCGGCCGCAACGGCGAAAGCCCCATCGCCATCCTGGCCCCCTATAGCCCGTCCGACTGCTTTGACATTGCTCTGGAGGCCTGCCGGCTGGCCGTGCGCTCCATGTCGCCGGTCATGATCCTGTCCGATGGCTTCCTGGCCAACAGCAGCGAGCCGTGGCGCATCCCCGACGCGGCCGACATCCCGCCCATCCTGGTCGTCCACCCCGACGGCCCGGATAGCGCCCCGCACAATGGCGACGGCGCGTTCCTGCCCTACTTCCGCGACGCGGAGACGCTGGCGCGGCCGTGGGCCATCCCCGGCACGGCCGGCCTGGAACATCGCATCGGCGGCCTGAGCAAGGCCCCGGAGACGGGCAACGTGTCCTATAACCCGCTGCACCACGAGCGCATGGTGCGTGAGCGGGCCGAGAAGATCGCCCGGCTGGCCGAGGTCATCCCGCCGCAAGAGGTCTTCGGGCCGGAGGCGGGTGAGCTATTGCTGGTGAGCTGGGGCGGCACGTATGGTGCGGTGCGCTCGGCCGTGGTCGCGGCACAACGGCGCGGCCGGTCGGTGGCCCACGCCCATCTGCGCTATCTGAACCCGCTGCCGAGCAACCTGCGCGATGTGCTCAGCCGCTATCGTCAGGTCATCGTGCCGGAATTGAACGGCGGGCAACTGGCCTTCCTGTTGCGCGGGCGCTACGCCCTCAACATCCAGTCCTATCCCAAGGTTCACGGCCGGCCGTTCACCATTAACGAGATCGCCACCAAGATCGAGCAGGCGCTTAGCTAATTACGAAATGACTACCGCAACCATACCCCTACAACCCGTTGAACGCCCCGCGCTCAGCCGCGCCGACTTCGCCTCCGACCAGACAGTGCGCTGGTGCCCCGGCTGCGGCGACTATGCCATCCTGGCCACCATGCAGAAAGTGCTGCCCGACCTGGGCATCCCGCGCGAAAACATCGTGTTCATCTCCGGCATCGGCTGCTCCAGCCGCTTCCCGTACTACATGAACACCTACGGCATCCACAGCATCCACGGCCGCGCGCCGACGTTGGCCACCGGCCTGGCCATCGCCAACCCGGAACTGAGCATCTGGGTCATCACCGGCGACGGCGACGGTCTGTCGATTGGCGGCAACCACTTGCTCCATGCCCTGCGGCGCAACGTCAATCTGAACATCATCCTGTTCAACAACCGCATCTATGGCCTGACCAAGGGGCAATATTCGCCCACGTCGCGGCTGGGGGCCAAGACGAAGTCGTCGCCGATGGGCACCATCGAGCACCCCATCAATCCCATCGGCATCGCCCTGGCGGCCGAAGCGTCGTTCGTGGCCCGCTCGCTGGACGCCCATACGCAACACCTGGGCGAGGTGCTGCAACAGGCCGCCGCGCACAAGGGTTCGTCCTTTGTCGAGGTCTACCAGAATTGCGTCATCTTCAACCCGACCGAGTGGGCCGGGCTGGACGACCGCCGCACCCGCGACGACAACATCCTCTACCTGGAAGACGGCCAGCCGATGGTCTTCGGCAAGAACCGCGACCGCGGCATCCGTCTGAACGGCTTCACGCCGGAGATCGTCGCCCTGGGCGATGGCGTCAGCGAGAGCGACCTGCTCGTCCACGACGCCACTTCGGTCGAACTGGGCTACATCCTCAGCAGCATGGAGTACCCCACGCCGATGGGCGTCTTCCGGCAGATGGAAGACCGGCCGACCTACACCGATGGCCTGATGGAGCAGATCGCCACGGCGCGGGCCAAGCGCGGCCCCGGCAACCTGGACGAACTGTACCGCGCCGCCGATCTGTGGACGGTCGTGCCGCCCTCGCCCGACGAACCAATCGAGGCCCACATCTCCGGCCGCGTGCCCCACGAGCTGGACGACGAGTACACCGACGTCATCACCGGCCAGGGCAAGGAGGCCGACGACTCGACCAGCTACGGCCAGGCGGGCACGAATCTGGACATCGACGGCTTGAAGGATCGGCTGATCGAGGAGCAGGTTTCGGCTCTGGGCATGCACGCACCCGTCGAGGTCGAGACCGGCGCGTCGTTGGCCAAGGCTATCCGCCAGATGACGAGCCACCAGATCGGCTGCGTCCTCGTCACCGACGAGACCGACCGGCTGGTGGGCATCTTCACCGAGCGCGACGTGCTCATGCGCGTGGCCGGGCTGGTCGATGACCTGAAGGCTACGTCGGTGAATGCCTATATGACACCCAACCCGGTCGCCGTCCAGGCCGACCTGCCCATCGCCCACGCGCTGCACCTGATGGCCGTGCATGGCTTCCGCCATCTGCCGCTGGTGGACGAGGACAACCGGCCGGTGGGCGTCATCTCGTTCCGCGACGTGGTACATTACCTGCACAGCGAGTCGTAGCCGCCGTGCGTCCTGCCCTGGCGAAGCGTCCGGGGCAGTGCCGGGAATCGAGCAGTGAATGGGGGCGGGTCATCAGACCCGCCCCATGATGTCAGCAGGCCGGGTTCCCACACCGGCCTGATAGCAGTCTGAAGGAGAAATGGTATGAGCATCGGAATTGCGCCGACGCCGGCGGCCGAAATGGCCCCGGAGCAACCGATCGTCAACGACTTCGCCATCGTCGTGGCCACGGCCAACGGCACGGGCAGCCAGACGGCCAACCTGGCCATTCTGCGGGCGCTGTTCAAGATGGGTATCCCCGTCAACGGCAAGAATATCTTCCCGTCGAACATCCAGGGCTTGCCGACGTGGTACCACATCCGCCTCAGCGCCGACGGCTACACCGGCCGCCGCCACACCTCCGAGGTGCTGGTCGCCTTCAACCAGGCCACCGTCGTCCAGGACATCCAGACGCTGCCGGCCGGCGGCATCTGCCTGATCAACGGCGACTGGCGCAGCGCGCCCCAGCGCGACGACATCACCATCTACGCCGTGCCGGTCAACGAGTTCATCCGCGACAGCGGCAGCAAGGGCAAGCTGAAGGACTACCTGGCCAACATGGTCTACGTCGGCGCGCTGGCCCACCTGCTCGACATCCCGCTGGCGCGGCTGGAGGAGGCGCTGTTCTTCCTGTTCAAGGGCAAGCAGCGGACGGTGGACAGCAACATGGCCGTCGTTCGCGCCGCGCACCAGTGGGCGGCGGCCAACCTGGCCCGCAACCACCCCTACCGCGTCGCTCCGATGGACGCGACCGACGGGCTGATCATGATGACCGGCAACGAGGCCGCCGCCCTGGGCGCGGTCTTCGGCGGCGTCAGCTTCGCCGCCTGGTACCCCATCACCCCCTCCACCAGCGTCATCGAGGCGCTCAACGGCTACCTGGCCCAGATGCGCCACGATCCGCAGACGGGCCAGGCCACCTACGCCGTTGTGCAGGCCGAGGACGAGCTGGCGGCTATCGGCATGGTCGTCGGCGCGGGCTTCGCCGGGGCGCGGGCCATGACGGCCACCAGCGGCCCCGGCATCTCGCTGATGGCCGAGTACGTCGGTCTGGCCTACTTCGCCGAAGTGCCGGCCGTCATTTGGGACATCCAGCGCGTGGGGCCGAGCACCGGCCTGCCGACGCGCACCAGCCAGGGGGACGTGATCTTCACCTACTACCTGGGCCACGGCGACACCAGGAACGTCATCCTGCTGCCGGCCAACCTGGCCGAGTGCTTCGAGTACGGCTACCGGGCCTTCGACCTGGCCGACACGTTGCAAACGCCCGTCTTCGTCCTCAGCGACCTGGATTTGGGCATGAACAACTGGATGTCGCCGCCCTTCGACTACCCGGCCGAGCCGCTGCGGCGGGGCAAGGTGCTGTCGGCCGAGGATGTGGCCGAGCGCGGCTTCGCCCGCTATCGCGACCTCGACGGCGACGGCATCCCTTACCGCACTCTGCCCGGCAACCCGCACCCGCGCGCGGCCTACTTCGCCCGCGGCACGGGCCACAACGACGCCGCCGTCTACAGCGAGCGGCCGGAGGACTGGGAGAGCAACATGCTGCGGCTGGCGCGCAAGTTCGACACCGCCCGCGACCTCGTGCCCGCCCCGCTGGTGGAGAGTGTCGAGGGCGCGGCAATCGGCATCATCGCCTATGGCACGACCGAGCCGGCCCTGCGCGAGGCGCGCGACCGGCTGACCGCAACGGGCACGCCCACCAGCTTCATGCGCCTGCGCGCCCTGCCCATCAATGGCGACGTGGAGGCCTTCATCGCCGCCCACGACCGCTGCTACGTCGTCGAGCTAAACCGCGATGGGCAGATGCACACCATCCTGTCGGCCGAGTTGCCGGGCCTGGCCACGCGCCTCGTGCCCCTGGCCCATCTGGACGGCATGCCCCTGACGGCCCGTTGGGTGGTCGAAGCCATCCTGGCCCAGGAGGCGGCCCGGCCGCGGCCCGCGCCGGCCCCGGCGGCTCCTACGCCGGCCCACGGATCCTCGCCCCAGGCGCGCGTCGAGGGGGCCACGGAAACCGACTTGCCCGGCGACGGCTCGCTTTCGCCCGGCAACGGCCTGCCCCGCGGCGATAGCGGCCTGACCGACATGGGCCACGACGGCCACAACCGGCAGGTCATTGGCAGTGAATAGCAGAGAACCTCACGCAAAGAGCCTCACGCAAAGCCGCAGAGGAAGCCAAGACGCAAAGAGAGTCTTCTTGGCGTCCTTTGCTTCCTTCGCGTCCTTTGCGTGAGCTTTGCGCGAGGTTCCTTCTCCGACCCAGTAGAACGGGTAATAAGAGGCAACACGATGACAGAACCAACGACATCCCGCGCCGCGCGCGTCAACGTCCTGGGCCTGGCCCAGACGGACTACAAGGGCCTGCCCTCGACCCTCTGCCAGGGCTGCGGCCACAACTCCATCGCCAACCAGATCGTCCAGGTGGCCTATGAGATGAACGTCCGCCCGGCGGAGATGCTGAAGCTGAGCGGCATTGGCTGCTCCAGCAAGTCGCCGGCCTACTTCCTGGGCCAGAGCTTCGGCTTCAACACCCTCCACGGCCGCATGCCCTCGCTGGCCACGGGCGCGCTGATGGGCAACCACACCATGCAGGCCATCGCCGTCAGCGGCGACGGCGACACGGCCAGCATCGGCCTGGGCCAGTTCAAACACCTGCTGCGGCGCAACGTCCGCATGGTCTACATCGTCGAGAACAACGGCGTCTACGGCCTGACCAAGGGGCAATTCTCGGCCACGGCCGACGAGGGCCAGTCGCTGAAGTACGCCGGCACGAACGAGTTCCCGCCCATCGACATCTGCATGGAGGCCATCCTGGCCGGCTGCGGCTTCGTGGCTCGCTCCTTCTCCGGCGACCCGGCCCAGGTGCGCGAACTCATGAAGGCCGCCCTCAGCCACCGCGGCACGGCCGTGCTGGACATCATCAGCCCGTGCGTGGCCTTCAACAACGACGACGCCTCAACCAAGAGCTACGCCTATGGCAAGGAGCACGAAGTGCCGCTGCACGCCATCGGCTTTGTGCCCAAAGAGGCGGAGATCGAGATCGAGGCCTACGACCCGGGAGAGATGCGCATCGTGAAGATGCACGATGGCTCGACTATCCAGTTGCGCAAGCTGGAGACGGACTACGACCCGACCGACCGGCTGGGGGCGATGCATCGCCTCCAGTGGGCGCAGACACAGGGCGAACTCATCACCGGGTTGGTCTACTACGACCCGGCGCGGCCGTCGCTGGCGGAGACGAGCCGGCTGGTGGACACGCCGCTGTCCGCGCTGGGCGACGAGCGGCTGCGGCCGGGGCGCGAGGTGCTGGCCGGGTTGATGAGCGGGCTGATGTAGGCGTGGGTGGGTCATCACCCCGCCTGAGACAGAAAAAGGGCCGGAGCGGTAATGCTCCGGCCCTTTGCTTTTTGCACTGATCATTAGGGCGTGCATGCAAAGTAGTGAAACGGTCTATTCGACCAGGCCGCCCGGGCCTAAAGGCAACCGGGCTACGCAACGACGCCGGCCGAGGCCGGCTCAGGCAGCGCGCGTTCCCCTCTGAAGGCCCGTTCAGGGGCCGTCGTTGACTAGCCCCGCGGCTTCAGCCCGGGGCGGGCGTGGCCAGCGCTACTTTGCATCCACACCCTAGGCGGCGAACGAGCTAATTAGCAGGCGGGCCGCTTCGTCGGGCAGTTCGGCCAAAACGAAATACTCGGCCGGAAAGAGATAGTCTTCGCCACTCTCGTCGATGATGCGCAGATCGCCGTCTTGCTCAGCGTCTTTGTCGGGCAAGACGCGATAGGCCTTATGCAGCTCAAGAGACGCCGGATATTCAGCGTTATCAATACAGATGGCAAAATCGTGGGTTCATGGTTCAATCATCGTATTCAAGCCAAAGCAAAACGCTGCGCCATGAGCGCAGCGTTTTGCTTTGTTCAAAAGGGAGCCGGGTGCTCTCCTCCGTCGCCGGCCTTACTCAGTCGCCGCCGGCTGCACGTCCAACAGTTCCACTTCAAAGATGAGCGTGGCGTTGGGCGGGATGGTGCCGCCGCCGGTCTCGCCATAGCCCAAGTCGGCCGGGATGATCAGCTGGCGCTTGCCGCCGACCTTCATGCCGGCCACGCCCTCGTCCCAGCCGGGGATGACGCCGCCCGTGCCCAGGGTGAAGGTGAACGGCTGCCCGGCGTCGAGCGAGCTATCGAACTTGACGTTGTTGGTCAGCCAACCGGTGTAGTTGACGGTCACGTCGCTGCCCGCCTCGGCCACGGCCCCGTCGCCCTCGACCATGTCGTAGTACTTCAGGCCGCTCTCGGTGACGGTGAAGTCGGACTCATCGATGGCCGTCGGCGTCACCAGCGGCAGGATGTCAACCAGTTCGACTTCCATCAGCAGCGTCGCCCCGGGGGGAATGCGGCCGCCGCCCTCTTCGCCCAACGCCAGGTCGGGCGGGATGACCAGCAGGCGTTTGCCGCCCTTCTGCATCGTCGAGACGCCCTCTTCCCAACCGGGGAAGACCGTTTCGCTACCGATGGCGAAGGTCAGCTCGCCGCCCTGGTCGGCCGAGCGGGCGATGAAGACCTCGCCCTCCTGCAACCAGGCCACGTAATTGATGACCACTTCCTGGCCCATCTGGGGCATGTCGCCCTCGCCCTCGACGATGTCGTAGTATTGCAGGCCGCTGTCGGTCGTCGTCAGGTCGCTCTCGTCAACCTGCGTCGGCACCGGCGGGGCCTCAGCGGTGACGAGTTCGATGTCCATCGTGATGGTGGCGTCGGCCGGGATGACGCCGCCCGCGCCCTCTTCGCCAAAGGCGAGATCGGGCGGGATGACCAGCCGGGCCTTGCCGCCCTCTTTCATCAACAGCAGACCCTCCACCCAACCGGCGAAGAGGTCTTCCTCGGTCAGGGTGGCGGTGATGGGCGAGCCGTCGGTGTAGGTGTCGGCGAAGACGGTGCCGTCATCGAGCATGCCGACGATGTTCATGGTGACGATGTCGCCCTCTTCGGGCGTGCGGCCGTCGCCGGCCTGCGTCTCAATGTAAACCAGGCCACTATCGGTCGTGGTC
This sequence comes from Promineifilum sp., assembly GCA_019695075.1. Taxonomy (GTDB): domain Bacteria; phylum Chloroflexota; class Anaerolineae; order Promineifilales; family Promineifilaceae; genus Promineifilum. The sequence continues at coordinate 12,579 of JAIBAS010000031.1, forward strand.
GTCGGCCCCTCGACGGTGGGGATGCCGGCCGGAGCCTCTTCGAGGTCAGCGCTGTCGGTCGTCTCTTCGCCGGCAGCCTCGTCGGTCGTCGTCGTCGCCGTCGCGCCACCAGCTTCGGCCGTGGCATCGGCCTCCGACTGGGCCGGGCCACACGCGGCCAGCAGCAGCACAATCGTGAGCAATACGGCCCACGCGGTAACCACAAATCTCTTCTTCATTCCAGTCTCAAACTCCTGTTCTGGTGAAAACTGCGGCGGCGTTCGGCCGTGGCATTTTCAATATGACTGCCCAATGGTATCTTCTCCCTGTCTCTTGCGCCACTCCCCTTGGCCTGTCAGAGTGGTTATTTCACCCATTACACAGGAATTGGGTGGACAATGGGCAGTAGGCAGTGGACAGTAAACAGTAGACAGTTTTAGACCTACTGGTCACTGGCCACCGCTCACTGCTCACTGCTCACTGTTCACTGTTTACTGTCCACTGTCCACTATTCCCCCAGTCGCGAGGTATAATCCGGTCCATGTATTTGCCGGCCGCGCGTCGCCGCCTTCACACCCGCCTGCTCGCCGTGGCGGCGCTGCTGGTCTTCTTCGCCCTGGCGCTGGACACGGCCGGGCGCAAGGCCATCACCACCGATGAGCCATTGCACCTCGTCCACGCCCTGACGCTGGCACAAACCGGCGCGATGCGCATCCCGGAGATGCACACGCCCCTGACCTACCGGCTCGTCGGCGAGCTGTTGCGCACAGAGCCGGCGCTGCCGGCCGTGACCGACATGGCCACCTGGCCGACACAGAACCCCTACGACATCGGCCGCGAGTACATCCGGCGCGACGACGTGGCCATCGACCGGGTGATGTGGCTGAGCCGCCTTGTCGTCGTGCTCATGGGCGTCGTCCTGGGGGCGCTGATGCTCTCGTGGACGCGCGCCCTCAGCCCCAGTCCGGCCGCCGCCGTCGCCGTGGCCGGCCTCTACGCCCTCTCGCCCAACTTCCTGGCCTCGGCCGCGCTGCTGACCACCGACATCGCCGCGACGGTGACGTGGTTCGCCACGGTGTACCTGTGGTGGCGCTACTGGCAGCGGCCGGGCCGCGGGCGCTGGCTGGCGGCGGGCGTCGCTCTGGGGCTGTCGCTGG